>NZ_PJBS01000140.1 GCF_002836055.1 Psychroflexus sp. MES1-P1E | reverse complement strand
AAAACCCTTAGTTGTAAGTCAATTATCTTGCTCTAGTTGTGAAACTGTTATCTCTGGCAATTATTCACTTCCTATTTTACTTCAACTTTCAAGTGAAGACCAAGATTTTATATTTGAATTTATTCTATCAAGTGGCAGTCTAAAAAAAATGGCAATTAAAATAGAAAAAAGTTATCCAACGGTTAGAAATAAACTTGATGATATTATTGAAAGAATTAGCCTCTTACAAAAAATATAGATTATGAAAATATTATTATTTAAGCCTTTTGAAAAATATTCAGAAAAAACACTTCTTTTAATAGGTGTCTTCTTTACACTTCTTGGGTCTTTTTTTGCTTACGTCTTCAATATTAGATTCGATGGAATCATAGATATTCACATTGTACCTAATACTTTTTCTTATCAAGCTCTACTAGATAACCTAATTAATATTTTTTGTTTGGTATTATTTTTATACATCTCGACTAAATATATAAATAAAAAAACACGACTAATAGATATACTTAATACAGCCTTAGTTGCTCGAGCTCCTTTTTATATACTGCCATTTTTTAATATTAATGGTGTAATTAAAAAAGCTAGTGAAGATGTTATTCAATTTGCTAACCCAGAATTAATTAGCCAAATTTCATCTTCAAATTTGTTTATAATAATTGTATTTGGGATTATTACAATCCTCTTTTTAGTATGGTATATCTCCTTATTATTTAATGGTTTTAAAGTGGCTTCAAACGCAAAAGGGAAAACCCCCATTATTCTATTTGTCATATCTCTTCTACTTGCAGAAGTTCTATCTAAATTTTTAATCGTTCAATTATACTAAATCACTATGAAGAAAATAACACTCATTTTATTGACAATATTGTCAACATTGTCAATGTATGGTCAAGACATTACAGGACAATGGAATGGTGCATTAAAAGTGCAAGGAACACAATTAAGACTTGTATTTAATGTTACTAAAACCGACAATGTTGTGAGTTCTACTATGGACAGCCCAGACCAAGGAGCAAAAGGAATCCCTACAACAACCACTAGTTTTGAAAACTCAATCTTGAAAATCACAATTGCCAATGCAAAAATAGAATATGAAGGAACATTAAGGAAAGACGATATTATTGTTGGTACCTTCAAACAAGGAGGACAATCGTTTCCTATGAATCTATCAAAAGAAATCATAGAAAAAGAAAAACTTGTAAGACCACAAGAACCAATAAAGCCATATTCTTATTATTCAGAAGACATAACTTTTGAAAATAAAAAAGCAGGAGTAAGTTTGGCAGGAACATTAACATTGCCTAAAAAAGATGGTGTTTTCCCTGTGGTTATATTAATAAGTGGAAGTGGTCCACAAAACAGGGATGAAGAATTATTAGGACATAAACCATTTCTTGTTTTGTCTGATTTCTTAACTAAAAATGGAATAGCAGTATTAAGGTTTGATGACAGAGGAACTGGAAAATCTTCAGGCGATTTTAAGGAAGCAACAACATTTGATTTTGCAAAAGATGTTGAATATGCTATAGAATATCTTCAAAAACGAAAAGAAATAAACAAAGATAAAATAGGACTAATTGGACATAGTGAGGGTGGCATTATAGCACCAATTATTGCATCAGAGAATGAAGATATTGATTTTATAGTTTTAATGGCAGGCTCAGCTCTTCGTGGAGATAAACTGCTTTTACTTCAAAAATATAAAATTGAAACACAGATGGGAATAAATAGGCAATTAGTAGAGAGCAATCAGCAAATATTTGCAGGTGCTTACGAAATAATATTAAACGAGAGTATTGAGAATGAATTAGTTTCAGATACATTATCAAAATACTTTACATCAAAATATGGTCAAGCGTTACCAGAAAAACAAAAAATTGCACTAATAAACCAATTATCTTCTCCCTGGATGATTAATTTCATAAGACTTGACCCTGCTGTTTATTTGTCGAAAGTAAACTGCCCAGTGCTTGCCATAAATGGAAGTAAGGATATACAAGTTCCATCGAAAGAAAATTTAGAGATAATTAAAGATAATTTTAGAAAAACTGAAAATACAAGTGTAAAAGTAAAAGAACTTGAAGACTTAAATCACTTGTTCCAAGAATGTGAAACAGGTTCTATAAGTGAATACGGTACAATTGAACAAACAATATCACCAATTGCATTAAAAGAAATATTGAATTGGATAAACATTCACATAAAGTAAATACGTTGGCTAATCGAGTAGATGGCTCCGCCATCAGATGACGGAGTGCACCCCTCACACCACCGTACTTACGGGTCACGTATACGGCGGTTCGCAATCGCTCTTTACACCAATCGAAACTATTCTGTACTTTTTTAAAGGGCTACACATTTTCTGGGGGTTGCCCAGTAACGAAAATTAATGCTCCCTGAATAATTTCCAGAAGGACTGCCTTCAGTCCTTCCCCACTTATGAGACCTATGCCTTTCTAATGGCAACTCGTTTCTAGTGGGTACTATGATCCCGAGGCTTCGGGGCTGACTTCTCTACCTAACCAACTCTTAGTTGTAGAGACCTCCCCAGAGCCTACCCCGATTTTTATCGGAGTAAGAGCGTCTTCTTTCTTGTGATCCCTGCCTTATCTACTATTTCGGTTATCACTTTACGTGTTTTGCACTTTACAACGATGTGCTTGCTTATCCAACCTAATAGCCTCATATAAGGTTCCTGCTTGGCCTGTCCTGAGCGTAGCCTTAGGCTCAGTACCAGAATGTGTAGTCCTGCCTTCTTCAGATGTAATCTCACCATTACCACTTTTGCAGCTTACTAAGGGTTCAAGGCGTTACCCCTGCCCATAAGGGACTTGCACCCGTTGGGACAGTCTTGTAAAAGAACTATATTTACCATTCAAGGCACACACACCGTGTTTAGCCAATTGCTAGGTCACTGCCGACTTACGAACATTCCTGCGGAATATTCTATCTGTGATTTATTTGCTAAATTAGTGGCTTAAACACGCAACTAACCTTACACAAAAACCTTGTGCATCATATAAAGAAACGAAATTGCAAACATTAAAAGGAGAAAATAATAAATGCTTTTTAACTCAATAGATTTTGCAATATTCCTACCATTAGTATTTATAATATATTGGTTTGTTGCGAATAAGAATTTAAAACTTCAAAACTTATTAATAGTTGTTTCGAGTTACATATTTTACAGTTGGTGGGATTGGCGATTTTTATCACTAATATTATTCAGTACAATTATTGATTACTTAGTTGGTAAAAAACTAAGAACAGAAAGTAATATATCCAAAAGAAAATTTTTACTTTGGACAAGTATTTTGGTAAACCTTGGGTTTTTAGGCTTTTTTAAATATTACAACTTCTTCCTTGACAATTTTGTTACGGCTTTCTCATTTTTTGGAACATCAATAAATTCGCAAGGATTAAATATTATTTTACCTGTTGGAATAAGTTTTTACACATTCCAAACATTGAGTTATACGATTGATATTTACAAAAGGAAACTTGAACCAACGAGTGATTTTATTGCCTTTTCTGCTTTTGTAAGTTTCTTTCCTCAATTGGTTGCTGGACCTATTGAACGAGCAACTAATTTATTACCACAATTTTATAAGAAAAGGGCTTTTAATTATAATAAGGCAATTGACGGATTAAGACAAATTTTATGGGGGTTATTTAAGAAAATAGTAATTGCAGGTAACTCAGCACAAATAGCAAATGAAATATTTAATAATTCAGCAGACTATTCTGGCAGCACATTAGTTTTAGGAGCTATATTCTTCACATTTCAAATTTATGGTGATTTCTCTGGATATTCTGATATAGCAATTGGAACTTCAAGACTATTTGGGTTTAATTTAAAACAGAACTTTGCATTCCCATATTTTTCAAGAGATATTGCCGAATTTTGGAGACGTTGGCATATTTCCTTGTCAACTTGGTTTCGAGATTATTTATATATTCCATTAGGTGGCAGTCGTGGTGGAACTTGGATGAAAGTTAGAAATACATTTACAATATTTATTGTTAGTGGATTTTGGCACGGTGCAAATTGGACTTTTATAGTTTGGGGTGCTTTGAATGCGTTGTATTTCCTGCCGTTACTTTTACTTGATAAAAATAGGGCTAATACAGATACTGTTGCACAAGGAAAATATCTGCCATCGTTTAAAGAGTTTTTTCAAATTGGCATTACATTTAGTTTAACTGTTTTTGCTTGGATATTTTTTAGAGCAGAGAATATTGGACACGCTTGGACATATTTATCTACAATATTTTCAAAATCATTGTTTTCAATTCCATATGCATTTGGCATAGGATTAGATAATATAGTGATAACCATAGTATTTATTGTTATTTTAACAATTATAGAATGGTTCGGTAGAAATAAAAAATATGCTTTAGAATTTAACCAAAAAAATAATAAGTTCTTTCAATGGGTTCTTTTTTATTTTATTGCCATAACAATATTTCTATTTGGCCAACAAGAACAAGGCTTTATTTATTTTCAATTTTAAAATGAAGAATTTTATTTTACATGTCTCAATCTTAATGGTATTCGTTTTAATAACTATAGCATTTATTTTGCATCTAGCAGATGGTCAATCTGATCCATTTTATTTAAAAATATCTTCGCCTAAACAGTCAAATTTCATCCTTGGGACATCAAAATCTGCCCAAGGTTTACAACCAAAATACTTTGAAGATGTTTTAAATAAAAGTTTTTATAATTATTCATTTACAATAGGTGTAAGCCCATATGGCAAAACATATTTAGGCAGTATTAAAAACAAATTAGACACCTTAAATAAAAACACTATAAATATAATAACCGTTGATATTTGGAGTATATCTTCTAAAACTAAAAACCCAAATGATTCATTACATTTTCGTGAAACCTATTCTTTTTTAAAAAATGTTACAAATGTAACTGACAACCCTAATTATAAATATCTCATTAATTATTTTGAAAGTAAGTATTATAATATTCTAATAAATAAATCACCATTTTTATTGCATAATGACGGCTGGCTAGAAATATTTATATCCAATAATACGAACATTGAAAGAAAGACATCCTTTACATTAGAAAGTTATAAGAAAAAGGTAACACAGTACCAATTTTCATCTATTAGATTAAAATACTTAATAAAAACAATAAATACTCTAAAAAAAAATGGCAGAGTATTTATTGTCCGTTTACCTATTCATCCTGAATTATCAACAATCGAAAATGAAATAGAGATTAATTTCAACTCATTAATTAAACCTGCTATTGAAGCATCTAATGGTTATTTGGATATGTCATCATACAATGAAAAATGTTCTTATACAGACGGTGTTCATCTTAATAAAGAAAGTGGAGAAGTTGTCAGCAATATTATTTCAAATTGGATAAAGAATATGAAATAAATACGAATGCACAACAAAGTACTGTGGTAAAAAACAAGTAAAAATGCATTAATTTCTCACTAGAGTACTTCTATATTCTTTATCATATATCAATCCTGATTTCGCAGTTGCAAAGGCTTGTTTTAAGAGGGTATTACATACCGCTATTAATGCTAATTTTTTACTCTTACCTTTTGCTACTATTCGCTCATAAATTTCTCTACAAGCCTTGTTGTATTTACAAGCATTAAAACTGCACATAAATAATAAATTTCGAAGTTTTTGATTCCCTATTTTACTTATTCGAGGTCGACCTTTTACACGACTACCACTTTGCCTAATTACTGGGGTTAGACCAGCGTAACTGCA
>NZ_PJBS01000139.1 GCF_002836055.1 Psychroflexus sp. MES1-P1E | reverse complement strand
ATTTATTTATACGACATTATAAATTTAATTTGGTATTATCAATTTATCTTTACGACATCATAAATTTAATTTGATACTAAAAGTACGTCTTGTTCAAGATATTCACTTTTTCCCAGATCTTTTTTAATCATAAAACTAAAGCCTACGTATAAAATCAGTGAAATGGAAATGCCGATTATGGCTTGTGAAACCCAGGTCATTTCACATGCAACGAGCATAGTATCGCCAAAAGCTGCCATGAAATTATAACTAGAAAACACCAACCCGAATACTATAGAAATTGAAGCAGCTGTAGCTGTTCCTTTTGCCTATAAAAAAACCAGGATTAAAGTTATGAATGTTCCGCTAGTCAGAAAATCAGAGGTTATCCATGCGATGGTTAAAACAGATTTCATTTCTAAAGCCATCGCACCAATAATAAAGGGAGAGATTCTAAAGATGGCAACCTTATGGGTCACACTTGCCCCAAGATTCATGAATTTTCGTAAACATCTAAGGTTAAAGAAAGCTCACTGGTATTAATAAGGGAATCCATGGTAGACATAATAGTTTGGTTTTTCTTCAGTCTAAAAGTTGTTTTTTCATTTCTAAGTTTTAGACTTGGCGTCAGCGTGCTAATTTCTATAAATTCGAAATCAAGGTTGGAAAGCTCTTTATGAGATTTCGCCTCTTTATCGAAATCAGCTGCTAAACTTACAGAATTCTAAAACTTAAGGCCAAAACCTTTGTGTTATAATCGCCTATCTTCCAGCTTAAAATGCCTCTTTAAACAATTCTGAAAAGCGAAAAATTTTACGGAATTCTCAAGGTATTTAAATGATCATTTTGTTAGTGTTTTCTTGGTTTTTTCAATAAAAAGTAGCTGTTTAAAACGAGTTAGAAGTCTAATGATCACTGAAGTTACAGAACTTTTAAGCCTTTAAAAATAACTTTTAGATCTGCTTCAATTATCGATTTATATTACGTTTTTAAACAGCTACTTTTAATTTTTAATGATACTATTTCAGGTTTATACTTACCCTTGCAAATAAAAACCGTCCAGAAAAACCAAATTGTTGGGCACTTCGGGACCAATCGAATCTTCCACTACTCCGATTTCCAAAAGCAGGATCTGCTGCCTCAGGATAAATATCGAAAATATTATTTGATCCAATGGTTAGCGTTAAGGCTTCTGTTGCTTTAAAACTTACAGACAGGTCGGTAATTACTTTCCCATTAAATTCCTGTTGCCTCAAGGGGTCTGATGATGCTTCTGTCACTTTCCCGAAGTAAACATTTCTAAGGAAAAAATTGAATTTTCCAGCAGCAAGGCTATTGCTTAAATTAACCTTTGTTCTCGGCACTGCCTCTTCTAAATAAATGCGGCTATCTTCAGGAAAATAAGTGTCTACCAAATCGGCCCGCTCTAATTCGGGAGAAGCCAGAATATCGCCAACTTGTTTTGTCTTAGAAAAAGTGGCAGCAAGTTCTGATTTTAACCGAAGATTTTTACCAAAAAAAGAATTATGGGTAATCACCGCATCTATACCTTTAGATTCGGTATTTATGGCATTGGCAAAAAAGGCAGCCGCTGTTGCATTGGCTTGAGAAAGCAATTGATCTAATTCTGTACCCGTTCCCGGTCCTCTAAATTGCCCAGTATAAACCACCCTGTCGTCTATAGCAACAAAATAACCATCTACGGTGAAAGAAAGATTGGCATCGGGAATTTTTGCGGTGAGTCCTACACTCAAACTACTAGAAGTTTCTTCTTTCAACTTTGGAATACCAAGTAATTTTGCTGTGCGGCTATCGTTTGAAAATGTGCCCACTTGTACGGGTTCCCCTTCATCGTTAAAAATGGTAGAGGTTGAATTGAAATTTAACTGGTGTAAAGATGGCGCCCTGAAACCAGTATTGACGGAACCCCTAATATTTACATTTTCACTGAGTTTATAACGTGAAGCTAACTTGAAATTAACAGTAGATCCAAAATCTGAATAGTTCTCAAATCTCGTGGCAAAGGCCAATAGAAATTTATCTGTAAAGTCGACTTCCACATCAAAATAACCAGCTATACTAGTACGTTCCCGTGAAATTTCGTTCTCTGGACTAAACCCTGGAAATACCTGAGAACCTCCTCTTCTTTCATTTCCGAAGAAATCCTGTGCTGGAATTTGAGTGGCATTGTTTATTACATCACCATTTTCTGTATACTGCTCGTAAGAAGCTCTTTCCCCTGCAACAATATCGTATTTCTCCAAACGATGTTCTGCACCAAAAGCGACGTTAAGACCTTTATAGACATCTACAAAATATTGAGAAATATCTAGATTCGTCGTGTTTTGGGCGAAAGAAAATCCGCCAGCATCAAAACTTGTCGGTGATGCACCTTCTAAAGAGGCATTGGAAGTATTTGAAATTAAATAGTCAAACCGATTTTGCCCGTAGGTATTGCTAAAGTCTATATTCCAATCACCCACTATACCTTTAATACCAACTGCTAAAGATTGATCTTTTATTTTTGAATTAATTCGTGGAAGAAATCCGTTGATATAAACCGGTGTATACGTTTTTTTACTTTGATTTGGTAATCTGTAGAAACCTGCAGATTCCCCTCTTCTAGAGCTAATTCCTGCAAAAGAATAAAGTTCTGTCCCCGCATCATCGATTGGTAGGGAAAGATTAGCGAAAAAACGTCCCCCACGAAGGGCGGATTGTCCTACTCTCATGTTATAATCACTACGTTTTTGCCCTCGTGCATTCAGTTCAGATTCGGTTACATCCATACCAAGTAAATCCTGCAAAGCCGACCTATCATTTGCGGAAGCGATCTCATTTTTAAAATTGGAGTCGAAATAAGAAACTTGCTGTCCTAATTGCTGAATTTGGCTATTGCTTAAATTTGAAATATCAATTCCATTGCTCAATCCTACACGCTCTATGGCATTATACGCATTAAAAATAGAGCCTTCCCATTCTGCCATGCGATTAAAAGGTTCGCGATAATCAAAATCCCCAGAAAAGTTTATAAACCCACCTTTATCTCCCAGGCCTATTCCATAACTGGCAGCAACGTTTATGGTTTCTCCGTCTATACCACCGGTTTGCTTATTTGCATTTTTAGAAAAATTTGCTCCCGAAGTTATATTTAGGTCCAGTTCTCCAACTGTTTCATTCAATATAATATTGATTACTCCCGCAATTGCATCAGATCCATATTGTGCTGCAGCACCATCTCTTAAAACTTCAATTCTTTGTATGGCCACAACGGGGATTGCATTAAGGTCTGTACCGACACTTCCACGGCCAAATGAACCATTCACATTTATTAAAGAGGAGTTATGCCTTCTTTTGCCATTGATAAGTACTAAAACCTGATCTGGTCCAAGTCCTCTTAAAGATGCTGGATCAATATGATCTGTACCATCTGCAATAGTTTGGGTATTAGAAGTAAATGAAGGGGCCACATAATTAAGCATCTGATTGAGATTCACCTGAGGCACAGCTGTTGAAATCTCCTTAATATCGAGAACATCTACTGGCACAGCTGATTCTATGACGGTTCGGCTAGGGCTACGGGAACCAATCAAGACTACTTCCCCCAACATTGTCCCAGCGACCATCTGTATATCTATGAGGGTCCGATCTATGACTACTTCACGGGGATCGAATCCCATAAATGTAAAAACTAGGGTTTGTCCAAGAGAAGCTTTAACATCATATTCTCCATCAAAATTTGTTATAGTACCCTTATTAGTTCCTTTAATCTCTATAGATACTCCAGGCATGGGTTGTGATAGATTGTCTAATACCGTTCCACTAATTTTTGATTCTTGTGAAAAAACAAAATTTCCCAAAAAAAGAAAGCAGATTAACAAATAATTTTTCATTATAATTTTTTCGGCAAATTTAAAATATTTCACTGCCTCAATAGATTAATAACGATTTAAAGACTGCTATTTAACTCTCCTTTTAGTATTTTTAATCAGTATCCTTTCGCAGAATCATCCCCTCGTCTATCAGCTCCTCCTTCTAATCGATTATCGGGTAATACTCTTATAGCATCTACCTTCCCAATAATCCTAGATTCCCCTTCATCAATATTGAAGCCTTTTCGCTTTAAAGAATCCAAGATTGCGGCATCAAAAGAATTTGGCTCAAAAAGTACCTCATCTGGCAACCACTGGTGGTGAAAACGAGGAGCATCTACCGCTTCTTGCATACTCATTCCAAAGGCTTCCACATTAAGAATGGTTTGCAAAACAGATGTAATAATAGTAGAGCCTCCGGGAGAGCCCAGCGTCATATATAATTTTCCTTTTTTCTCTACGATTGTCGGTGTCATAGAGCTTAACATTCTTTTACCAGGTGCTATAGAATTTGCCTCAGCACCAATAAGTCCAAACATATTTGGCACCCCAGGTTTAGAGCTGAAATCGTTCATTTCATTATTGAGAAAAAAGCCAAGTTCTTCTATATACATTTTAGAACCATAAGCGCCATTTAAGGTAGTAGTCACCGCTATTGCATTTCCAAATTTATCTACTATAGAATAATGGGTAGTCTCATCGCTTTCGTAGCCTGGAATTTCTCCATAGCTTATGCTTGAAGAAGATGTTGCTTTATCAAAACTAAAATCGTCCATTCTGCCAGAAAGATAGGCTTCGCTTAAAAGAGTATCAACAGGAATATCTACAAAATCTGGATCTCCCAAGTAGAAACTCCTGTCTGCATAGGCTCTCCTTTCGGCTTCGATTAGCAACTGAATACTTTCTATAGAATTATGACCAAATTCTTTTATGGAATACGATTCCAGCATTTTTAAGATTTGACCCAGTACAATTCCACCACTTGAAGGTGGCGGCATAGAAATTATGCTAAGATCATTATATTTTATCTCGATGGGATCACGCCAGTGGGTTTGATATCTTCGTAAATCTTCCATGCTCATAATCCCATTTTTTTCTTTCAGGTATTCAATCATAATTTTACCTGTTTCTCGACTATAAAATTCCTCCCTTCCATGTGCAACTATACGTTCCAAAGTCTTGGCCAATTGTACATTTTTAATTGTATCACCTTTTTTATAGGGTTTGGCAAATAAAATGGTATCCTTATTTTCCTTAAGAAACAAATCCCGGTAATTAGCCAGTGTTTTACTTTGCTTCTCGGTCACGACAAATCCTCGTTTTGCTAACGCAATTACCGGTTTTAAGATTTCTCCTACAGACATAGAGCCCATTTTTTCGTGAACAGCAAAAATTCCCGCCACAGTACCAGGCACGCCTACTGCAAGACCTCCCAACTTGCTTTTTTCAGAAATAACATTACCCTCTTCATCCAGATACATTGTTTTTGAAGATGCCAGAGGTGCCTTTTCACGATAATCTAAAGATCCCGTTTCTCCGTTAGCTTTTCGGTAAACCATAAATCCTCCTCCTCCTAAATTTCCAGCAAAAGGATAAGAAACCGCTAGGGCCATCTCGGTAGCCATCATCGCATCAAAGGCATTACCTCCCTTTTTTAGAATTTCTAGTCCAATACTCGAAGATTCTTCTCTGGCCGAAACCACCATGGCACTATCGGAAATAGGCCCAAATTTAGTTTCTGAAGTATTGATTGGTTTTTCGGTATTCTTACAAGCGCCAAGACTTAAAATGATAAAAAGCAGCAATAGTTTTTTCATAAATTGTGCGGAATAGTTATTCGGGTTAATATTATTATTCAAAATTCTAAATAAATTTTGAATAATAAAAGCTTAAACCAAATGATTAATAAAAAAGTATCACAGACTTTCTTAAGGAGATA
>NZ_PJBS01000138.1 GCF_002836055.1 Psychroflexus sp. MES1-P1E | reverse complement strand
TTAACATAAATTTTTAAGAATAAATAGAATGCTTCATTTGGTTTGTGATAGCAAATAATATAGAAATTATTAAATATCTTAAAATTATAAGTTTCAGTATTGCAATATTAATTTCATTCTCAAAACTTAGTGCACAATAAAAACCAAGCCTATTTTTAGGAGGAAATACCAATACGTTCGATTCTAATAGTGACGAGTCCGAGTTGTTACAATCTGATTTCGGCTTCAATCTTGGATACTTTACGCCGTAATGGAAAAACGAAAGATTTAATATCGGCCTATATGTTTTCAAGCAATATGGATCTGTTAATGATGGTTTTGATAATTTGAACACTCGTTTTGATGTTCAACCTCAGGAAAATACAAACAGCAAAACATCTTCTAACTAAGTCAATCAATTCTTATTTTCAATTGGGCATAGGACCTCAGTTTAATGATAGGATAGGATAGAAAATAAATTTTGGATTAGCCTCGTTTTACAGGGTGGTTATTTTAATTTTAATCAGGACGAACTCATCCTTACCCAAAATATTGAATTTACAGAACCTAGGGTTTCTCAATCATTTGAAAGCCATGTTTTAACACAGTACGAAGTTGGTGAAGGTGGTCTTTTTATAACGATTATCGTCTCGATTTTTTCGCTTGTGGTAAAGGGATTTTTTTTCCTTTTACAAAGTCAATGAGCAAAGCAGAAGTACACCTGAAAGTGAATATGATTTTTACATCAAACGATATGATCATCAACTTAACTAACAGCATGAATTTTTCGGGGTGTCATGAGCTCCAATAAACTTGATTTGAGTATAGGAGCTATCGCATTTGTTGTCGTTGCTCAATATGGGTTTCGGATTCTGAAATTGAACAACTAAAGAAAGTAAAATCAACTTGCCCGATTGCTTTTATAACTAGAAAATAGGACGTAGACTTTAGAGAAAAAATGCCTAAATTTAAAGGTAACTTCTAAAATATCCCAATCATGTTAAGAGTCAGGTTAGAAATAGATGAAGTCCAAATTTACAGACCCAAAAAAAGATGGAGACTTTACTTTATAATTGTTGCTGAACATCCCTCAGATAAAGACAAAATGATTTTGACCACTTTGCCTCAAGAGCCATTCAAATTGAGTAAGAGACATGATAATTCTTTTCAATTCGATACTGACGAAACAGGTTCGGAAGGGCTATTTGTCTTAAGCAGAGAGCTTCCCGAATATAAGGAATTAAATGTTCACATCCATCTACGTCACACCAGAAGATCGACAAGAAACATGGGAGAAATTTTACAAAATATTGAAACTGGCATAGGTGGAGATGCCTTTGGAATAGTCACTGATATTATGGGTACCACAAAAGTACCATGGTTAGTCATTGCAAAAAAAGCAATCCCAATGGTTGGAAAAATCCTCTCTAAGATCCCAGATCGAGACTTTGGATTTTTAAGTGCTTTTGAGCGCTTTGGGGATGAATTTGAAGATATTTATGAAGTAGATAGACAGAAAGATTTTAGTGGAGACGCTTCATTAGTCTATAGTTGGTCTATAGATGCTTGAGGTTAATGAAAATTTGATTTAGGAACTTGAATAATGCCATTTCCAAAAATCACACTTATTTTTGATAAGTATCTTGGTAAGGTGACCATATTTCAAAGATAGGCTGTCCTTTGGAACTATTCCCTTGGTGGTGCCATTCACCATTTATAACCTCATAGTTAAATTTTAAAACTGCCCCTACTCGATCTTTATCCTTTGAGAAAAACCTAATATGTTCAGTATAAACACCCCTCTGGGCAGTGTATGTTCCACCACCGCTAGCTCCTAAAGTTTTAGTAGCAGAATTAAACGCTATCCATTGAAAACGACCACCCCCTATAATCTTTATAGTTCTTCTATCACCTGGTGTCATTGTCTTCATCTCACCATCGCGTTGTCGACCCGTAATGACCCAATTGCCATTTAGATCGTCATTATTTACAGAAACCCGTTCCCAAACCTTAAACGAAGTTGCACTTGAAAGTTGAATACGACTTTCGTTAACCCAAGTCATTAAATACTGGTGCTCTATCCCGATCTTAGAATCATCATAAGTATCAAAGTCTCTAATTTCAATAAGTTTTTTATTATCTATGCGAAACTCACCTCCGGCGGCTCCTAAAAATGAATTATCCACTACATCCCTAGACCCTAAAGCAAAGTAACCGTCCTGAACAATCTTTATAACTTCTCGATTGGTTACAGCCTCCCCATTTAGAGAGGTAAGCTTCCAGGCTCCCTCCATAGTTTGGGCCTTTGGAACAAATAGACCTAAAAAAAAGACACATAATAAGAGGAGGTGTTTCATCAGTTTTGGAATTAGGTTAGACCTCTTAATTTAGAAAAAATAAGGGGTCTAATGGTTAAGTTAACCTATACAATTATAGTCTAAACATCTTCTCTAATCTACTGAAGTCTTACTGTTACACATTATGGACTTACAAAATTAAGCCCTACATTAAAGAAAAAAGGATTTTCAAAACTATTTACCATTCCAAAATCCTGATCGCCAAAAAATCCTCTAAAAAAATCGGCCTCACCGTCTAATTCATCAGCATCATAAGACCAATCATATCTGAGTCCAGCTTGGACACTTGCCCAGATGTATCCTGAAATTTTAGTTTGAAATTCCAATTTAGGTCTAACTTCCCCTCTTCGTATTTCATAAGAATTTCCATTAACGGAATAATCATCTATACGGTAACTTTGACCCTCTAGATCAAATCCTGCAAGAAGAAGTGAGTTTTGGTTGATGTTATAACGCAAATAAGCCCTGGCGGGAAATAAGATCTCTGTTCCCCATTTTTTATTTTCAGAAGTCCAATCAAACATGATAACAGGCACATAATTAAGATTTCCAACTCTATATGTTCTAGATACACCTACTCCCCATCGGAAATAATCATTTACCCGTCTTCCATAGATGGCAGCTGCACTATATCTAATGGTGCTCAAAGATTGAAATTCATCCAAGCCATAATTACCGCTCAAATCCATCTGAGTTTGAAACACTATAAATTCAGTCTCATTCATTGGGAAAAAAAATGTGTTGGTCCAGTTGATATTTCGAAGACCATCCTCATTCAAAATGCGACCTAAACTTCTTGCTTCGGTTCCATCTGGAAGGAGTGTTGGAGACCGGGGAGAATTCAAATTTTCTCTAATGTTATAACGCGTGTCCATAAAATTAATTCCCGATTGCCAAACAAAACTACTTTTAGAAATGATGGGAATGTTGGTGTTCAATCTGAAACCGCCAGTAAATCTTGCTCGCCCAGTTTCGTTAATAGCTGGGTTCTCCTCATCTACATCAAAACCATTATCAAGAGATTGAGGAAAGGTGACATTTGAAAACTCATACTTGTAAGGCATTTGAGCATCAAAACTCACCCCTATAAATTTCTGAGGACTCATTCCAGAAATTTTAGGACTAGCATAACGTTTTACGGGAGTGTCATCTTCCAATTCAAAATCATCATACTTACTGTAATCTTCTTCATCCTCTTGAGCTTGAATTGTATTCATACCAAACCCAAAAAATACAAGTAATGCAAAAATTTTATAATTGTAATTCATATGTCCAAGATTGATTAAAAACATTTAGCAAAGGTCTTGACCTCAACAAATTAATGTTTAAATTAATTGTTATTTTTTTCTAATAAGTCTTCTCCAAGTGTCCGTTCTACCAAAGGTCTTTACCCCCACATAACCTCGAATGTCTAACGTGTTTTCATCTTTCATAGTAATTATGCAGCTGTAGCTTGTCCCATTTTCTGGATCGTATATAGTACCTTCTTCCCATATTCCTTCGCCTTGATACTCAAAGTCTTTTAAAATACGGAAACCACGCAAAGGTGCCTTTTGCATACTTTCATCTGGATTGTTTTTATCTACTTTAGGTTCTCCAGTAACTGGATCGATAGGCTCTTTTAGCCAAACGATTTTTCCGTAAAACTTATTATCAATCTTATCGATTTTCACCTTTGCCTTACCGTGTCCTGGTTCCCATACTCCAACGATATCGCCTGCTTCTTGAGCAAAACTAAAATAACCTAGTAAACAAAATGTGATCAAAAAAAGCTTAGTCTTCATAGTTTTCAATATTAAATTAATTTCTGGTTTCAATTTCTAAAGTCACTATTAGATCGAAAATAACATCTTCGTAATAGTCATCTTCTAGCATGTCAAAATCTCCAATAAAGGTGATACGCTCGTCTGAAATTGCTGTTTGCAAATCTTCTTGCTCCTCTGCCACTTGAAAAGTGTATTTTTTATTGGGTTGGATATTATCGTCTAAAAGACCAATCTTAGTCATATCGGTATACTTAGATGTCATTTCAATTACCATTTTCCCAATCTTTGGAAAATCCATTCCCTCTCGAGTCTTAATTTGAATTGACTTTACTTGGGCTTTTTCAATTTTGATAGTCTCTTCGAGTTTTGGAAATAAATCTTCCAAAGAGAATTCCCAAGTTGCCGTTGCTGTGTTTGACCCTTCAAAAAGAGGACCTATAGCCTTTAGATCAAGAACGGGTGTTGTGATTTCATGCTTTTCAGTCTCCACAGAACATGAAAACATAAAACAAATAAGAAGTAGACAACTCCCTGATATTTTTAAATTATGATACATTGGTTGTTTTTTTTAAATAAATCTCTATAAAAATATACTTATTTTCCATAAATAAGAATATAAAGGATTTTATTTATTCAAAAAAAATTAATAGATATGATAAATTATTTTTATCTATTATTTATAATCAGATAAATGATAGAGAGTTATCTTCCTAAAAATAAAATTCAGAAATGAAAATTGGCAGTTAAACTGATTTTGTAAAGGTTATACCTATTAAAAATAAGTCTTGTTGTTCATTAGTCTTATAAGTTTGGTAAACCCAAAGTGAATTTTAATTGAAGACTTTAAATAATCCTTTTGGATCGAATGTAATTTATGCCAATTTAGCATTGAAATGTCCTGTATAATCA
Organism: Psychroflexus sp. MES1-P1E; assembly: GCF_002836055.1. Lineage (GTDB taxonomy): Bacteria > Bacteroidota > Bacteroidia > Flavobacteriales > Flavobacteriaceae > Psychroflexus. The sequence continues at coordinate 835 of NZ_PJBS01000138.1, read as the reverse complement.
GTTTTTTTATCACTTATTAAGCCTCATAAAATAGAACTGGCACTATCGCTATGCTCATATTTTTTCCTTGATTAAGCAATAAATTTTAATGCAATATTTAAAAACTAAATTAGTACTAGGTGTTAAATTGTCTGGTTCCATCGATATTATATTTGTTGGGATTAAAACGTAGGACTTTGGCTCCTCTTAAATCTTAATAGCCAACACTAAAATGAAGGTTGGATTTTGAAAGTAGGTAATCAATTTTAAGAGTGAATATATCCACACCACCAAGACCCTCCAATCTTGACTGAGGGATAGTCGCATAGAAATGATCTCGGCCCAACTCATTTGAAAACAAAAAACGATCGGCATCAAAAGCTTCTATTTAGGCAGCACCAACTTCCCCTTTGAGAATAAACCAACTCAGCTTAAAACTTAAAACATTTGTATTTTCTCCTGATTGTCCCTATCGGTTTACCTTATCGAGTTGTTAGTCTTAAAAAAATGATTGAGACTATGTTCATTGTAATCCAAGAACATCTATTTTTAAGAAGTCTTCAAATTCTCCTTTATTAAAATATCATAGAACAAAAAATCCAACTAGTCAACTCTTCCTGCGATTGTGTCAACTGTGTTGAGATTGTTTCCAATTGTTTTATAAGTGAAACTTATTTAACTTTTCAGATTCCCATGAGATCAATTATGCTTAAATCGCAAGCATTAATAAAAAAGATATAAAAGAATACTTTACACATACTTAGAAGATAGATGTGGATAAAGAACAGTTTTAGTCCAATCAATGAATATTTAAAAAAATATCACTGATTTTTTAACTTCAGAATTTTTATAATTT
>NZ_PJBS01000137.1 GCF_002836055.1 Psychroflexus sp. MES1-P1E | reverse complement strand
CTTATATGTTCTGAATTCACTTTCGGAAAAACACCCCCTGGAATCTCTAATGATTTTTATACCAGTCGAATAGATAGAACTTTGGAAATCGATGCTGCCATCGGAGTGTTACAAAACGATGCTGATAGTGATGGGGATAATTTAGCCCTCATAAGTTTCAAAATAAATAATGTTGATTATTCAGATGGACAAACAGCGACAATTCCTGAGGGAAGTATAAATAGTAATACCGATAGTAGTTTGTCTTACAACCCCACCCCCAAATTTAACGGTAGTGTGCCCGTTAGGGTTTATAAAATAGCAGATGAAACGTCTTCAGCTTCAGGAAATTTGTCTTTATCGCTAGCTCCTGTTGCTCAAAACGATTACGACACTGCAAATATCAATACACCTTTAACGGCACCCGCCCCGGGTGTTTTAGGAAATGACACTTCTGAAGGTGAAAACCCATTAACCGTGATTTCATTTACTATCAACGACGGCAATGTATTCCCTGTTGGGGAGACAGTAACTTTTCCTCAGGGGGATTTTACACTAAATGCTGATGGTAGTTATACGTTTAATCCATCTTCTAATTACGCAGGGCGTGTTCCGCCTATAACGTATACTATTTCTGATGGAACAGATGAAGCATCGGCAATCCTTTTTTTAATTGTTGAAGACATTGAAGATTTAATAGAGTTTTTAGATTTTGAATCTTGTAATCAAGGGTTTAGTTCAGATGGGAATTATAAAATACTATACAAATTTAGGTTTGAAAATAAAAGTATTGCAAGAGATTCTAATCCTCTTAGCTTGATTAGGGATATTGAAATATCTGAAGATTTTAATGCGATTTACGGTTTGGGTTGTGTGACATCCGTTGATAATGTAACTATAATTACTGATAATTTTAGTGAAACTCCTTATCCACTTGTGTTTAGTAACACTATTAATGTAAACCAAGACTTTCTGGAGGGTACCTCTGGTGTCTTATTCGATACGGAAACAATAAATGACGCCATATTATATCCAAGGCAAATTGTAACTATTTCTTATTGTATATCTGTAAATCCATTTTGTGACGGCAGGCTAAATCCTACACCTTCGGATTCTGGAATTGAATTTAATGCTATTTTAGACCTTACCTCTTCAGCCGGTAGTAATGATATTTCGTTAAATCTTACAGATTTTCATACCACTGAAGCCATTATCACGGCAGATCTAAACATACCCGTTTTTAGCCCTGAAGTAAACCCAGACGGAACTTATAATTTCACAAATACTGTTACCATTACCAACGATGGAACCGAGACGGCTAATAGTGTCAACTTTAATATGGGGCTAGGTAGCTTTTTAGAAAATGAATTAACGTTTAATGAACTTACCCTAGAGCAAGTTTCAGGACCAACAGTGACTGTAAATACAAATTATGACGGTGACACAAATACCACCTTACTAGTGCCTAGTACCACCTTAGAACCTGGTGAATCTATCGTTTTAGAAATATCTCACCTAATAGCACCTGTCAATAATTCCCTTAATAATGACTTTAATCAGATTACGCGCTCCCAGACGCAGGGACCTTTAGATGATTTTGATGAGGATACTTTAGAAAATAGAAGGCTATATTCTTTTGTGACTTGGGAAGATGGATTAGGAGAGCATTTAGACAGGTATTATGATCCAAACACAACATCGGTACCCGAAATTGATAACCAGTGCAGTTGTGTTTCTCTTGGGATGTCTTTTCTATTTACTCCATCGGCATCTAGCGAAAAAGTCATAACTGAAACCAATACTGCGCCAAACGGAATTTTGGAACATGAAGAATTTACATTTCAATTATCTGTTACAAACACGAGCCCAGTGGTGGATTTAATAAACTTACAATTGGAAGAAAATCTCTCTGATATATGTGGAAAACCCCCTGTATCCTTCACTCCTCCTGAAATAGTTGAAAGTACTGCTGCCACAAATCCTACCTTAAATACGAACTTCGATGGCGATACAGACTTTAAAATTTTTGATGGAGCTTCTGGACTTTTACAGGCAGGTCAAACTATAACTATTGAAATTACTGTTGTTTTAAATGAAGATTGTATTGGGGAAAACACAATAAACTTTTCTGGCAAAGGCCCACTAAGTGATGTTGGAAGTACGGACAGCATAGAGGTTAATGCTTCCACAGATACAGATAATGACGGTATTTCTAACGCAGTTGATATTGATGATGACAACGATACTATTTTAGATATAAACGAATCAAATGGTGCTGATCCCTTGGATGACGATGATGCCGATTTTATACCAAATTATAGAGATCCAGATTTTGGACCAGATACTAATAGTGACGGAATTATTGATAGTTTCGATTTTGATGGCGATGGTGTACCCAATCATTTTGATTTAGACTCCGATAACGATGGTATTTTTGATATTAATGAAGTTGGTAATTCTGCTACCGACACCAATAGTGATGGCCAAACCAATACTAGTGTTGGCTCAAATGGATTAGACGATACTTTAGAAAACAATGATAGCCCTAATGCATCGGTCACTTACCCGATTGCGAATACGGATATGGATGCAAATCCAAATTATTTGGATATAGACTCCGATGCTGACGGTATTGTAGATACTATAGAAGCACAACCAACAGACAGCTTCGTGCCACCAACTAATACATTTACAGAAAACGGAGTTGATACAGCCTATCCAAATGGCTTAACCCCAGTAGATACAGAAGGAGATCTTGCTTTTGATTATATAGATATTAACTCTGATGACGATATAAGAGATGATCGCATTGAAGGCTGGGACTTTGATAATGATGATACTCCAGAGACTACAGCCTCAGGTTTAGATGCAGACAGTGATGGCTTGGATGACGGCTATGACACTGATAACAGCAGAGTAAATCCAACAAACGGACAACGACCTACAGATTTTCCAAATGTTGACTATGCTACTACCCCAGAAAGGGACTGGCGAGAGATCATGGCCATTGTAGTCTTATTAGATGGCGTAACTGTCGTTGAGGGAAATGACTTACAATTTATTTTTTCTTTGGTTAGATTCAATGACAATACCATTCCAGTACAATCTGCATCTCCAGTGGAAATTGACCTTTTCACAACAGATGGAACAGGAACAACCACTATATACGATGTCGCAATTTCGCCTTTTGATTATAATGCAGTCGTCGATAATCAATTTGTGATTCCTCGATTTACTGAAACTTTTCCTTTTGAGATCACTTCCGTTAATGATAACATTTCTGAATTAGATGAATTATTTACCTTAACTGCTACCATTACCTCTGGCAACACCATAAATACAGAAGCAATTGGCATAGGCACTATTCTAGATAACGATCCGCTACCAAATATAACCATGGAGGATGTCATTGAATTTGAGGGGGAAGATTTAGTTTATACTATTAGCTTAAGCAACCCGAGCTCTAGACCTACAGATATTGATATAGTAAGCGAGGATAATACAGCACTATCTCCAGAGGACTATATAGCCATAACAGAAACCTTAAATATAATAGGAACCATAGATCCAGGTAATCCTAATGATAGAATTTCATTTAATATCACCACCCTCTTAGATAATCTAAATGAGCCCGACGAAGAATACCTAAATGTATTTGGAAACGTCATCTCAAATAATATAGGTAATGAAGATTTGACAAAGACAGGGACAATTTTGGACATCGACCCAGATCCATTTATGGTTATAACAAATCCAACGGTTGTAGAAGGTAACCCATTGGTATTTATCGTGACGCTTATTAATGAAACAACCGGTGCATCCATGGGTAATTTTTTACCAATAAATTTTAATCTTAAAACTGAAGATATTACAACAACAATTAACAGTGATTATCCTTCCTTTTTTGCAAGTGCGTCTATACCCGCTTTAGAAACTTCATTTACTCAGGATATTCCAACGATAGATGATAGTTTGAATGAAAAAACCGAAACTATGAACTTAACTGCTGAGATAACATTAGGTCAGATATCTAATTCCTCATCAGGAATCAGGGGATTAGGAACACTTAAAGATAATGATTTCCCAAATTTATTTTCACCAAACAATGATGGTCGCAGTGACGTCTTTAAAATTGATGGTTTAGAAGATTTCCCAAACTTTAAGTTGGATATTTTTGATAGATGGGGAAGTGAACTATATAATTATAGTAATAATGGCAGTTTAAGTCCTATTTGGTGGGATGGAACTAATAATGGAAAGCGGATTGTTGAAGGTGTTTATTTTTACTCCTTAGATTATAATGATGGCGTTACCAAACCTAAAACTGGATTTATCCAACTTATAAGATGACAAATGTTATTATCACACATATAAAATTCACAAGTAAATTGAAGATTGGAATCTTTTGTTTTTTGTTGCTAAATGTGTTTTTTGTGTATGCGCAACAAGCACCACACTACGCACAATATTTTTATAACATGCAAGTACTGAATCCCGCATTTGTTGGGTCTAAATCAGATTTAAATGCTGCACTTCTTACACGAAGACAATGGATTAATATTGAAGGCGCACCAGAAACAAGCACATTTTCGGTAAATACTAGGATCAATTCAGGTTTTGGTTTTGGAGCTACGGTTATAAGTGATAAAATAGGTTTGGTCGATAACACCAGCCTTAATTTTGACGTTTCTTACACGATACCCACATCTGAGTTCGGACGCTTGTCTTTTGGAGTAAAAAGTGGCGTAGCTTTTTTTAATAATGATTTGGCCAGTGGCATTACAGTAGATGACGAAATATATGCGTCCACAACAGGACAATATGATAATCTGGGGTTTGGATTTTTATACAGTTCAAAAGATTTTTATGTGGGCTTATCTTCACAAAATTTATTTGAATCCCCAGTTTTTAGATTACAAGATGATGTACAAACCGTAAAAGGCTTAGAGCGTGGTAATTATTTTCTTACAGGCGGCATGTCAATAGAGCTTTCAAAATTTAGTGATATTGTTTTTAGACCTTCTACGATGATAAAATACACTCCCACTTTGCCTGTATCCGTAGATATAAACGCAAATTTTATCCTAAATAAAAAATATGAGATAGGCGTGTCTTATCGCCATCAAAATTCACTGAGTGCGATGGTATCTCTAATTATAAATGAAAAATACAGAATCGGATATGCTTATGAAAATTATCTCTCCAGCATTGGCCAGAATCTAAATTCCCATGAATTGATTTTAAGAATTGATTTAAAACTAGAGCGTAATAAACGATGGCTTAATCTGGATTGTTGTAGTTTTTAAAAGATGCTTTTCATCAATCAAAAAACCTGTACTGAGTTAGGTCGTCGTATAATTCAATTTATTCATACGGCATTATAAATATAATTTGGTATCCACCACTGTGCCCAGAGCAATAATGATAATTTCTACCGAGAGAATAAAGTCGGTCACAATCGCCGATTTGATGCGCTCCTTTTCCAAGGACATCGTCTCACTTTTAGTTTTGGCACTTTTGAATTCTTTTTTTTTGGAATGTGGATGTGGACCTATATAGTGATAGATTTTCTCTGCACCTTCATAAGCCAAATACAAACCTCCAAGCAGGAGAGCTATAGTGATAGCTTCAGGCAAAAAGGCACTCAGTAAAAAAGCAATAGGCAGAATAATCACTTTATTAAGTAAAGAGCCTTTGGTAATAGACCATAAAACGGGGAGCTCGCGTGAAGTCATAAAACCAGAAGCTTTTTCTGCATTGACGGCAAGGTCGTCACCCAAAATTCCAGCTGTTTTTTTAGCAGCCACTTTACTCATAACCGCGACGTCGTCCATGAGCGCAGCTATATCATCTAGAATGGCAAAAAATCCTGAAGCCATGTGTTGTTTTTTAAAATATTAGGGATGACGAAATTAGTTTTTTAAATA
>NZ_PJBS01000136.1 GCF_002836055.1 Psychroflexus sp. MES1-P1E | reverse complement strand
TTCGAATATATACATTGAAGAAAACCTAAAAACCTTTCAACTGTAGGTGAAGACAAGTAGGCTTGAAGCTAAAGGGAATAGTAAAACTGTTTTTAATAGCGTTCTGTCCTAAGTGGGTGAAATAGGTTTTTTGCAAGTGGGATATTTAGCTTATCCTATGATGAGATATACGTGTAGGCTCTTGGGTGAAAAATAATTTAAGGATAAGCCAGCGAAAATCTGAAAATCTCACTTATAAATCTGTAAGCTTAGAGGAACAGGATCAAAAAATAATAAAGAAAACGTTGTTTTTAATCTCAGTTCTCTGTTGGCAGCGTTTTTATTCTAATCCTAATGTCTTTAATAATTTTTCAATTGCTACTTGTCATTTTACCACAATTTTTTAATCCCCCTTTTCCCGCAATCATACTTTATTCAATGAGTTGTAAAATCAATAAACAGGAAGTCTATATTTACAATACCCTCAAAATCCATTTAAGTGTGGATTTAAGAAAGCATATGGAATGAGCATTTAAACAATTTGCAGAGGTCACAAGATAAACCCCAATTTTAATGCTAGTAATTATACTAAATTATGAACATATATAAGGGTCAAAATCTTCTAGAATTCGTTGATCAATTCAAAACTGATGAAGATTATAAAGGATATAACCCTATTGTGTAGCTGTGCCCATTACAGTTATAAAGGCTTTGCTAAAGATAGCGAAATGGAGTCCAAATCGTAAATGCATCAATAAGAGAAAGAGTAAAAGGTAAATATCACATACAACACGTTAACTCTACTCATAATAGAGTTAAAAAATGGATTGAAAATCCCTTTTGGGTAGTATCAACAAAATATCGATAACAATACATGAATTGTTATCAAATAAAGGAAAACATAAAATCCGAAAACGATAGAGCCAACGCGTTTGTGAAGAAAACAATCGCTCTAGTTACATTAAAACGGTATAATTAAATCGAATTTAGATATGAAAACTTAATATCAACTCAAGCCTTAACTAGAGCCATTAACAAAAAAAAAAGGCTGACCTTTGTTAGTATAATACTTTTCATTCCATAATTTTAAATGATCTATATTTTGTGATAGACTATGAAATGACTCGACATTTTTAATCTTGAAATTTAGCGGATCTTAAGATGGCTTCAATTTCGAACATTTGATTTCTTTTTGAAGAGGACGGCTTAAATACAAAGCCTTCTAAAATTACATATCTGTCATTTTTATCATCTCGAATAGCATAGGTTAAAAATGGACCTGCCATAAAGAAACCTTTTACTTCCCAGGTTCCTTTGATTTCATAGGCAAATTTTCCATCAATTTCGGTTTCAAATAAATAAGGAGCATAGGCCTCTTCGGTAATCATATGTGTATCTTCAGTAGGTCCCGGTATATTTTCACCAACAGAATCCCTCATTTTAATCACATTAGCAATAACATTTCCATTTTTTTCAATTGTAGATTTTGGGACCTCGTAAACTAATAACTCCATACTGCCATTTCTGATGTCCTTCCGCATCCAAAAAAAGTTATCCTCCTGTTTTGCATACCGATAAGCTGATGGGAATAACATGGAAACTCCTATGGATTTTTTCAAGACGTCCACTTTTTTTGGTGCTTTGCTCATTCGTCTCCTTTTCTCTTTTAGCTCCGTATCATGTAATTTCTTCAGAAAAGAGTCCTTATTTTGCTCTAATTCTTCAATTATAGTTTGTTGATTTGATCCAGTTATAGCAATACCTAATTGAGGCTTTGCAAATGAATCTAACAAAATTTGATGTCCTGTTTTTTTAGATTTTTCAATTTTTAAAAAGGTTCTGTTTTTTCTTGCAAAACCACTAAAAGCCATTGGAGGGATTTGGCGTAAGGCATATTTTGGTTCTTGTTGAGGGAGGCCATCCACATCTGCTGCAAAAATCTCTCTTATCTTTTCTCCAATGGAGTCTTGCCAATTTTCATTGGTAATGACAATCGAAAGTTGATTGAGGTTTCCAGAAGATTCTGCTTTGTAAGCAGAGGTTTTATTGTCATTACAAGAACAAATGAGTAGAACGGAGAGGGCGAGAAGGCTTGCGCTGATGGTCTTGGGTAAAGTATATTGCATTTTGAAGTTTGTTTGAATTGAAATAAACTTATCGAATATCGTTCCAAAACTCAATTTACACTACTAAATTTTATTAGCCAGCAAGATTATTCATCAGTTTGAATCTTTGTTCTTCAATAAATCTATTTAATCTTTGATTCCAGAATGGAACATTTTTATAAAAGTCAACGCAATCTTCAAGGGTCTCTTGTTTTAATAATTGAGGCATAATGAACTCTTTAAAGTCACGTTGTATCAATTCTAGAAACTCCTTAACATTATCGCCGTTTTTGATACAATACCCAATGCTGTTTTTATATTTGTGAAATTGAACGTTCTCTGGCAAATAACAATCTTGAGACACACATACTGCAAGTTCTGTAATTTCAGGTCTTTTTTTAGATTTTTTATTAATAGGTGGTATCATCAGACCTAAATTTATTCTAAAATCAATTTTATCATCGGTCGACCACCAATAGTTTTGAAGAGTTAAAACCAATGAAAATTCTTCAGTAGATTTCCACCATATATCACCATCATTACTAAATCCTGCTTCTCTTAAAATAGGAGCCAAGATTTCAGTATTCATTTTGTTTAAAATTTCAATTGCTTTCATAACTAAAGGTATTTAACTGTCACAAAAATACAAGGGACTTTTGAATTTGCTTTACGGTTTAACCGTAGACATGTTACGGGAAAACCGTAAATTTTGGGTGGATATTTATCATGAGCTTTTTGAAAATTAGTTTAGATGTTACTATTACTCATCTTTTCATATCTAAGAAAGGATATTTATGAGAATATTTTTTGCCTTGCGCAAAAACATAGGCAGAGAACGTGGGGCCTAATTCCTCTTTCTTAGGGAAAGAAAATAATTACTCTGAGCTAACATTCCAGCCATCGAAAAAATAAAAAACACAAATAAAAACCAGACTTATTAATATCTAACTTATTGTATGTCCTATTAATGTTTATTTTTCGTAACGCATTAAGTAATGTGCCTATCGAATATTCTATCTCCAAAAAATTTACGATTAAGCCGATATACAAACTCGTTAAGATATAGGCTTTGACACTTTATCTTATTTTATGATAGGTTCTTGTGAATTCTAGTTTATAATTATTCATCTCTACAGGAACTCATTTAAAGGTCTCTTTAATAGTTTTTTCCCTTTATTTTTCGTCGACATCTTTTTCAACATAACCTGCAATATTTACCTAATAATTTACTTTGATTTTCGAAGACTATGGTTTGCTCATCGTTTGTTGACTCTTTAAAGCCAAAGTATATCCAATCTTCTTTAAGATTCTTTAATTTTTTAGCCTTAAAATATCGGTATCATCCGTCAAACTTTATATCTGAACATACTTTGTATCAACGAAAATAATGCGGTATTTATTAACAAGAATTTCTTAAAGCTTTGAAAATGAGTAGATCTCTTTAGAATCGTATTATTGCTATAATGCAGGTGTAATACCAGTAGCCTGATTATTATTTTTTAAATAGGTTTATAATTTTATTACATGCAGCATCATAACAAGTATTAATCCCATTTATTTCAAAAAAATAGCATCATTTCGTTTTGGTGTGATTTTCCGGTTTGTGCCTTTAAAAAACGAAAATTAGAAAAATATTAAATGATAATCAAATAGAATTTTTAAAGTATTTCATTAAATTTAGGCAAAATGCACGATATGAAAAAAATTGTTCAATTTTTATACCTTTTTATAATAGCCATAGGTATAATTGCATGTACGTCAGATGAAAGTGATGGAAATGGAGGCAACGGTAATTCTGACTTGTCTTATGCCCTTACTACAGGTGCAAGTGCCAATGCATTATTAAGTGATGCTCGATTTGACGAAATTATAATTGAAGCTGTTTATGCAGGTGGTTTTAAATCTGAGCAGTCTTCTTTAAATAATTTAGTTGCATTTTTTAAATGCTAGGCTCCATAAGCCTAGCGGTATCTCAATAATAGAAAGAGAAGTGCCTGCTCAAGGATTAGGGACATATTCTATTGAAGAAGTCCGTGATATAGAAAATAATCTTAGAACTCAATTTAGTACAGATAATACATTAGACGTATTCGTGTTCTTTGCCGAAGAGTCTAACGAAAGCGATGCGGGGAGTAGAGTGGTGCTGGGTACCGCGTATAGAAATACGTCTTTAGTGATGTTCCAAAAGACTATTGAAGAATTCAGTGGTGGGCTTAATGAGCCAAGTAGAGAAAACGTCGAGTCTACGGTATATCAGCATGAGTTTTGCCATATTATGGGATTAGTTAACATAGGGACAGCATTACAATCTAGCCATGAAGATGATGCAAATAACGGACACTGTGATGTAGATGGTTGTTTAATGAGCGCACAGTTAGAAGCTTTTAACCCATTAGATATGTTAAGTGTTGTGGGGTCTAGTGTCGCACAACTAGAGGCCCAATGTATTTTAGATTTACAAGCAAATGGTGGTAAATAAGCCTTATTCACTTTAATAAGAGGCGATATTTAAAGTAAAAAAAGCCTACTAAGTAGTATGGTTGAGCTTTTTTAATGGTATCAAATTTTATCTATTTTTAACTCTGCGACGTTTCCTAGTTAGTAGAGTGTTTTTGATAACATAGCCATGGACATTGAACCTTCACTACCAAGAACTGGTGTGGCATAACACGCTTTTTTCCAAACATCTTTTAAATCTACGTCACCTGTGATATAATAACCACGTTAACGACTTTCATCTAGGACACGAGTCATCCCTCAATCTATAATCACAACATCATCTTTTACCATTTCGGTTTTTAAGAATCTAAGAACTTCTAAAGCCGTAATAATATTGTCTGCTCGTGAGGTGATTTGAGTGATGTTTTTGGTGTGATTGTGCGTGACAGTTTCGGTAGAATTACATGGAAAACCCTTTCTTCCCATTAAGATAGTCATTGGTCTCCCTCCATTATGAGAATGATCTATTAACAACCGGATGCTTTTCTTGCGATACTATCCTATAACCATCCATTAATTCTAGTATTCCAAAAAAAATAGCTGGAATAAAAGTACTTAAGTCCAGTGCCATTTTTCTAAAGTTAATAGGATGGAAGCCACTTATATTTTTATTCGTATCTACGGCTATCACTACTTTTCGCATATCAATTTGTTTTGGGAAAGGAAGCCGCACAATAAATCTATCTATATCTGAACTATCGGTGAGTTTTTTTATTTCAGAGAGGAGTTCTGTCTCACTTTTGGTATTAGGCAAGCTCACCATATTAATTTAAAGCCTATTCACGCAAAAGCGCGTGCTTTATAACTTACATAAGTGAGACTAACATTGTAATTAAGGTCTTAAATGTTGAAAACCGTTTGCAGTAATGATCCGATTTGTGCTATGTAGCGCCTGTCGTTATTTTACTTTTATTAAGCAAACCTATCATTTGGCTGAATATCGGCTGTTTAAAAAATAGAGTACTTTTGCGTACAATTATTTTTAGGTTAGATATTAATTTTTCTGTAAACGTTACAAGCTTTAATTTCTGTGATTTTTTTTATTGGACACTAATGATATGAAATAACATCTAAAAAAGTTAAGTGTCTTTTACTAATTTAGTTTTCAACTATTGTATTAAAAATTGAATTAGACTACTACATAGCTCAAGCACAGGTTTTTTACTTAGTTGAGAAAAAAAATAAGCAGAGCAATAGTTCCGGTTCTGTTTTATGTCGATTACTAACTGAAAAAGAAACTGATTTTATCTGACATTAGAATGCTAAATTGGTATTGTAAACTTTTAACGATGGTTCAATAATCAAGAAGGACTTTAATAGCGTTGACTAAAAACTAGCCTAAAATCTAGTAGGTAAAACCAATATGATTGCTAAGGTCTCCAACACTTT
>NZ_PJBS01000135.1 GCF_002836055.1 Psychroflexus sp. MES1-P1E | reverse complement strand
CTTGAAGAATAAATGGATATAAGGCTCTGTATTCAACCAAACAAAAGCCATTTGATATTGCAAAGAAAGATTATCTAACTATCTTTGCTCGAAATTAAAAAGAACGATGATAAATATTACTTTACCTGATGGAAGCGTAAAGCAGTTTGACAAAGGATCAACACCTATGAATATTGCTTTTAGCATAAGTGCTGGATTAGCTAGAAACGTCATTTCTGCTAAGTTTAATGATAATGTTGTCGAAACTATTACGCCACTTGAAGAGGATGGTAACTTAGTTCTTTTAACCTTTAAGGATGATGATGGTAAGCAGGCTTTTTGGCATTCGACCGCTCATCTTTTAGCTCAGGCTATCACTAAATTATACCCAGGTGTAAATCTTACCATTGGGCCTTCAATAGAAAAAGGATTTTACTACGATGTGGACCCTAATGGTCAAGCCATTTCCGAAAATGATTTTCCTGAAATTGAAAAGAAGATGCTTGAACTCGCCAGAGGTAAACACGACTTCCAAATGCATCCTGTATCGAAAACAGAAGCCTTAGAGTATTACAAAACAAAAAACAATCCTTATAAAGTTGAGCTTATAGAAAACCTCACTGACGGTGAGATTACTTTTTGTGACCACGATGATTTTACAGATTTATGTAGAGGCGGACATATTCCAAATACAGGCTTTATAAAAGCTGTTAAACTGATGAACATTGCAGGAGCTTATTGGCGAGGCGATGAAAATAATGCCCAACTGACTCGGATATACGGAATTTCATTTCCAAAACAAAAAGAGCTTAAAGAATATCTAGAACTTCTAGAAGAGGCCAAAAAAAGAGACCATAGAAAGCTGGGGAAAGAAATGAAGTTATTTGCATTTTCTCAAAAAGTGGGACTTGGTCTTCCTTTGTGGTTACCAAAAGGGGCAGCGTTAAGAGATCGCTTGGAGAAATTTCTAAAAGATGCTCAGGAAAATGCAGGCTACCAACCGGTTGTTTCGCCTCATATAGGACAAAAAGAATTATATATGACCTCTGGTCATTTTCAGAAGTATGGAGAAGATAGTTTCCAGTCTATAAAGACACCTCAGGATGGAGAAGAATATCTTCTTAAGCCTATGAATTGCCCTCACCACTGTGAAATCTATAATGCACAAACTTGGAGCTATAGAGATTTACCACAAAGGTATGCGGAGTTTGGAACAGTGTATAGATATGAACAAAGTGGTGAACTACATGGGCTTACCAGAGTAAGAGGGTTTACGCAAGACGATGCTCATATTTTTTGTACACCAGCACAGCTAGATGAGGAATTTAAGAAAGTTATAGACTTAGTGCTTTATGTATTTGGGTCCTTGGGGTTTGAAAATTTCACGGCTCAAGTCTCTTTAAGAGATACAGAAAATCCATCAAAATATATAGGATCTGATGAAAACTGGGAAAAGGCAGAATCTGCTATATTAAATGCAGCAGAAGAGAAAGGACTAACCTATAAAATTGTAAAAGGTGAAGCTGCATTTTATGGACCTAAGCTCGATTTTATGGTCAAAGATGCTTTAGGAAGACAATGGCAACTCGGAACTATACAAGTTGACTATAATTTGCCGGAACGCTTTGAATTGGAATATAAGGGAAGTGATAATGAAATGCATAGGCCTGTGATGATTCACAGAGCACCTTTTGGGAGCTTAGAACGTTTTATAGCTATCCTAATAGAGCATACCGGCGGAAATTTTCCCTTATGGTTGATGCCTGAACAAGCTACTATCCTATCAATCAGTGAGAAATATGAAAATTATTCCAAAAAAGTTTTAAGTTTACTTAAAAAACACGAAATTCGCGCTACTTTTGACAACAGAGGAGAAACCATGGGTAAGAAAATCCGTGAGGCTGAAATGAACAAGACACCTTATATGCTCATCGTTGGAGAATCTGAGGTTGAAAATGAAACGGTTTCCGTAAGAAAACATGGAGGTGAAGACTTAGGTCAGATGTCCATTACAAGTTTCGCTGAAATTATAAATGCACAAATAGATAAAGAAATCTATAAATTTGAAGTTTAATTAAAAAATTATATAGCCATAGCAATACGTAGAAAAAAATCAAGACAGTCACCGAGGCAGATAAAAGAGAACCCTCATAAGATCAACGATAAAATAAGAGCTCCAAAGGTTCGTCTTGTTGGTGAGAATGTGAAAGTAGATATCTATTCCTTAAAAGAGGCTCTCGCCATGGCGGAGGAGCAAGAACTCGATTTAGTTGAAATATCTCCAAAAGCAGATCCTCCTGTTTGTAAAGTTATGGACTACAAGAAATTCTTGTATGAACAAAAGAAGCGTGAAAAAGTTCTAAAAGCAAAGACAAC
Organism: Psychroflexus sp. MES1-P1E; assembly: GCF_002836055.1. Taxonomy (GTDB): domain Bacteria; phylum Bacteroidota; class Bacteroidia; order Flavobacteriales; family Flavobacteriaceae; genus Psychroflexus. The sequence goes on along the minus strand of NZ_PJBS01000135.1, from coordinate 3,715 downwards.
TCAAGTTGTTGTGAAAGAGATTCGATTTGGTCCCAACACCGATGATCACGATTATGAATTTAAAAAGAAAAATGCAGAAAAGTTCCTTAAAGATGGAGCAAAACTAAAAGCATTTGTATTTTTTAAAGGTCGTTCCATCGTTTTTAAAGATAAGGGACAAATTTTATTACTTAGACTTGCTCAGGATCTAGAAGATCTGGCTAAAGTCGAACAAATGCCGAAACTAGAAGGGAAAAGAATGATTATGATTCTTGCTCCTGTTTCAAAAAAATAATTGCGATAATTCCAAATACAGATCCAAATGCCAAAGATGAAAACAAAATCGAGTGCTAAAAAGCGTTTTAAAATTACCGGTACAGGTAAAATAAAACGTAAACATGCATTCAAAAGCCACATTTTGACCAAAAAGTCAAAAAAGAGAAAATTGAAGTTAACGCATTCTACTTTAGTTGATAAAGCAGATGTACATAGCATCAAAACTCAATTACGCTTAAAATAAGATAACAGGTTATTATTATTAATCCATGGAGTTAGGCTCATAAAATGTTTATTATAAACTGCCTACTACAAAAAACACTAAATTATGCCAAGATCAACAAATTCCGTCGCTTCCAGAGCCAGACGTAAAAAAATAATGAAGCAAGCCAAAGGTTACTTCGGACGTCGTAAAAACGTTTGGACCATAGCCAAGAATGCAGTCGAAAAAGCAATGTTATATGCTTACAGAGACCGTAAAACCAAAAAGAGAAATTTCAGATCGCTTTGGATCATTAGAATTAATGCTGCAGCAAGATTGCACGGATTATCTTACTCTCAATTTATGGGAAAAGTTAAAGCTCATAACATAGAGTTAAACAGAAAAGTTCTTGCTGATTTAGCAATGAACAATCCTGAAGCTTTTAAAGCTGTTGTAGACAAAGTAAAATAATTTTAATTAATTATTATCGCAATTTAAAACCTGTTCTTATCGAACAGGTTTTTTATTTTAATTTAGTCTAATCATTTATAAAGAGATATTCTCAACAATTTCAATAGTATGATACGTTAAATCCTTAATTTAGTTTAGAATATTTAACTAAAAAAAAGAATTATGGCTATTAGATTTGCGAATAACTGTGGAAACTGTAAGCACTTAGTAGAAAATGCATTTTGTAGTCAACATAATGTTATGGTGTCTTCAAAATATACCTGTGACCAGTTTAAAATGAAAGCAGCTCTCAAAAATGAGAGGAGTTGTTCAGATTGTAGTAAATATGAATCTGAATTATGTGCTCATCCTAAAAAGGCAGCTCCTGGAATGCTTTGTAACTCTTGGAGTCCTGAATAAAAATATAATTTTCTATCTAAATCTTTAAACTGGCTGAAATATCGATTGGTATTTTTAATTTAGAGCTATGAAAGATCAACTAGGTAGAGGACTGTATTTTGAAACTATTCCTCAACGTCTAGTTTGTCTAGTTCCAAGCTTAACAGAATTACTTGTGGATCTAGGGTTAAGGTCAAAACTAGTAGGAGTGACCAAGTTTTGTGTTCATCCAAAAGACATTAAAGAAAATGCTGAAATTATTGGTGGTACTAAAAATGTAAAGTTTGATAAAATCAAGGCTTTACAGCCTGATTTTATTTTAGCCAATAAGGAAGAAAACACTTTTGAGGATATTGACTTGCTGTCAAATGACCTCAAAGTTTATGTAAGTGACATAAATAATCTAAAAGATTTAAAAGGTTTAATCACAGATATATCCTTTCTGTTTGGTGTCGCGGAAAAAGGACTACAGCTGATAGAAGATATTGAAAGCCAATTTCTAGATTTTCAAAATTTCATAAAGAATAAACCAAAACTCAAAGTCGCTTACTTTATCTGGAGGAATCCGTGGATGGTTGTTGGGTCCTCAACTTTTATCAATTATATGTTGGAGTTAAATAACTTTGAAAATGTTTATGCTCACCTTCAACGGTATCCTGAAGTCGATATTAAGGCTCTTAAAAGAGTAGATTATGTTTTGCTATCCTCAGAACCATTTCTATTTAAAGAGGCTCACAAAGCGGAACTATCAGTTAAAGATTATAAAATAGAAATTGTAGATGGAGAATACTTTAGTTGGTATGGTTCGAGACTTGTTAAAGCCTTTTCCTATTTTAAATTATTGAGAGACAAACTATAAAATTATAACATGATTTTCGGTTATTTACCTTATCATGGCTAAACTTATTATATTTGCGATAAAAAATTGATAAACCACACTATATATCAACATGACTCTTCCCAACAATGGGTTACTTTTGTTCATGGTGCTGGTGGAAGTTCATCTATTTGGTTTAAGCAATTAAGAACATTCCGTGTTCATTTTAACATTTTACTACTTGATTTGAGGGGGCATGGGAACTCTAAGCCCAAACTTCAAGATTCGCTTAATGAAAATTATACTTTTGATGCTATTACAGATGACATTCTTGAGGTTTTAAACTTAAATAACATTGAGAAATCACATTTTGTAGGAATTTCCTTAGGGACTATCTTGATAAGAAATTTAGCCGAGAATTACCCTAATCGAGTTTCAAGTATGATTATGGGAGGCGCTATTATGAAAATGAATGTAAGATCTAGATTCTTGATTAAAGTAGGCGTCATCTTCAAGTCAGTTGTCCCTTACATGATTCTTTATAGATTATTTGCATTTATCATCATGCCGAGGAGAAACCATAAAAAATCAAGAAATCTCTTTGTAAATGAAGCAAAAAAACTTTATCAAAAAGAATTCATTAGATGGTTCAAACTGACTTCCGAAATCAATCCATTATTAAAATTCTTTAGACAAAAGCCAATTGATATTCCTTCTCTATACATGATGGGAGAACAAGACCATTTGTTTTTACCAGCGGTTAAAAAGATTTCAGAAACTCATAAGGAGGCTAAGTTGTTTATACTTAAGAACTGTGGACATGTAGTTAATGTTGAACAGCCTAAAGTATTTAATACTCAAGTGATTCAATTTATAAAAAGCCTCGAACATTCAAACGCATCCCTGAAATTGGTTTAATTTTTGGGAGCGAATGCTCTACTTAATAATAGGGGAGATGATTTATTTATGTTATTTCTAATTTCAATTTCTTATATTTCAATCAGTTTACAAACTCACTAGAATACCCTTGAAGTTATATAATCTGTTAAATCGGGGTTTACTTCTTTTGTCAAGGGTATTTGATTGTGTTGGCGTCTGATTATTTCCCATATTTGATCTGCTCCTATTTTTATGACGTTAGATTTTGCTATAGGTTGAAATTTAAGGGGTGCTTTTTTCTATTTGAAATAATATTTAGCAGCTGATGGGCTGCTTAATAAAATGGCTTTCGAGTTTTAAATGGAAGATCTTTAATGGCCAGCTATAAATAGTGGAGTAGCCTCTTTTAAGGCCTCTTCAGCAGCTTTATTTAAGGCACGAATCCTTTTCCTTGTTAACGATTCCAAGCCCATTCTTTGGGGTGTATTTTCAACTGTCTCCAATTCGTTAGGCAATTCAATTTTTACCATCGGTTTTAAATAATAGACATCGTTTTCAAAGCGCTTTGATATTTTTTCATTGATACCTAGCTATACCAATTTAAACCTATAATGTAGCAATAAATCATTTCTTTTTCGCCTGCTTTTTATTGAAAATAATTACCGTAACTAAGGCTATGCTAATTATTTTTAACTTCAATTAGTCAAAAAATA
>NZ_PJBS01000134.1 GCF_002836055.1 Psychroflexus sp. MES1-P1E | reverse complement strand
TTTTCTAGAGAATAAGAACAGGGATTTTAATCCAAATCAAAAAAAAAATAAAATTAACTCTCAATCATTTGAAAGAAAGTTGATAGTTAATGGTGATATTTCTTATAGATTGGATAGTCTTGAGACAATAGGTTTTAATACAGGTGGTGTAAATCTAAAACGGAGGATGGAATATGATGAAAACGGAAATCGAACTCTTTACATATCATACTATAGGTACTCAGAATCTCAATCTTTTGTTCCTTCTCAGAAAGTAGAATATTCCTATGATGAAAACGGAAATCGAACTCTTTACATAATATACATTTGGAACTCAGAATCCCAATCTTTTGTTCCTTCTCAGAAAGGGGGAGATTATTCCTATGATGAAAACGGAAATCTAACTCTTTACATAGGATACAATTGGAACTCAGAATCTCAATCTTTTGTTACTTCTCGGAAAACAGAATATTCCTATGATGAAAACGGAAATTTAACTCTTTACATAGGATACAATTGGAACTCAGAATCTCAATCTTTTGTTCCTTATGCGAAAAGAGAATATTCCTATGATGAAAACGGAAATCAAACTCTTTACATATTATACTATTGGTACTCAGAATCTCAATCTATTGTTCCTTCTTTGAAAGGAGAATATTTCTATGATGAAAACGGAAATCGAACTCTTTACATAAAATACTATTAGGACTCAGAATCTCAATCTTTTGTTACTTCTTCTAAACGTGAATATTCCTATGATGAAAACGGAAATCTAACTCTTGGCATAAGATACAATTGGGACTCAGAATCCCAATCTTTTGTTCCTAATCAGAAAAGAGAATATTCCAATGATGAAAATGGAAATCTAACTCTTTACATATATTACAATTGGGACTCAGAATCCCAATCTTTTGTTCCTTCTTTGAAAAGAGAATATTCCAATGATGAAAACGGAAATCTAACTCTTGACATAACATACTATTGGGACTCAGAATCTCAATCTTTAGTTCCTTTTCTGAAATTAGAATATTCCTTTGATTTAAACAATTTTATAACCAATGAAACTAATTATTCTTGGTACCCTGAATTAGGGGTTTATAAACCAAATTTTAAAATGGACATTTCAACTCTTTCAGAAACCAATACCAAATTAGTAAGAGAAGGAATTATGTATGAACACGATACCAACTTTAATACTTGGAACGAATTAGAAGGAGAAGAATTTAAATCGCATTGGTACTATACCAAAGAATCATCTCTTTCAACTAATTCAGTAGAAGTAAATTCATTTTCTATCTATCCAAATCCAACAAAAGGGTACTTAAAGATTAACTCTTCAGAATCTTTAATAAACCCTCTCTTTGAGTTATATGACATAAAAGGAAGTAAGATATTTTCTAAACCCTTTAATTTCTCAGAACCTATTGATGTGAGTGGATTAAAGCCTTCTATATATATTTATAGGATAATAGATGGTAATGAAGTAAAACAAAGTGGTAAGGTGATTAAAGAGTAAAAATCAACCAAATAAAAATAAGAGGGTAAGTTCCATATGGTTCTTACCCTTTTTGTTTCCCTTTAATTTTCAATAAAAAAGGGAGGATTCTTTTTAAAATATGACTGTAAGATGAGCCGAAAATCTAAGAAGGGTATTCTATCGGATTTAGGTAAAATGAACATTCATAAGAAGACTCGATGTACTTTACAAGACCTAGCAATGATGCTCAACTCTAAAATTCGGGGTTGGATAAATTATTATGGGAAAATAAAACGCAAGGCTCTTAAACCTGTTTTTTATTATCTCCATCATCGGATAATCAAATGGATTTTAAATAGGTATAAACGTTTCAAAAGAAGCCGAGTTTTAGCCGTAAAGTGGTTAAGGCGCATAACTAAAGAGTATCCAAATATGTTTTATCATTGGGCATTAGGTTATCAACTAACCTAAATATTGACTGCATAATAAGAGCCGTATGAATTGAGAGGTTCACGAACGGTTCTGTGAGAAGTTAGGGGTGAAATTCCCTTGGCTTACTCGACTAGGGTTAGTTTTTATTTTATTCATTTCGTTTTTAGCGTTGGCGTGAAAGCTCTTTGCAACCGCAGGAACGAGGATTGCAATGTGCTTGAACATAAGATAGGCTTAGTTCTCACCGGAAAACATTTCAGCCAATGCTTCTCCTTGCGCCAACACTTTGTCCGCTTCTAATTTTGCCAAATCAGGTGGGTATCCGTATCGCATCAAAATCTTCTTAAGTTACATTTTGATTCCAGTTTCAGAGATTCAGTTCCAGTATTTTTAGTTTTAAACGACTTTAAATAAAATCCAGTACTACCAATTGCTTTCGGTTTTCTCAAATCGATTTCAGCTGGTTTTCCTATTCGTTTTATTATTGATTGTTCAGTCATATTATCAACTCCAATTTTCTATGATTGATGCTATTTGGAAAACGGAAATCATTATATAAACTAAGTAAAATATTAAAAAGTTGTACCATTTATAAAGCAGTTTATCCTCGTTCCCGTTATTGATACTCGTCGAAAAAGCTATTGCTATTCGACTACCAAAATGAAATATGAATAATGACGAACTGAATCCAAACAAAATTATAAATACTTTATTGGCAATTGCAAAATCAAGTGGGTTTAAAAAATGCAAAGTAACGATTAGCAATAAAAGTATAACAAATCCACTTTTTAATTTTGTCGCTATATTTATTTTCTTGGTCAGTTTTTCAAAAATCAGAACATTGAGAATAAGGAAAAATATGATGTAAAATACCTTCATTAATTTTTAGCAATATGTTTTTTTAGCTTGCACATAACGTCTAGTATATGAAACGTAGCGTATTAAATATACAATAATTTCCGAATTAGCACTTAGCCAAATCTTTGTTTTTGTATTTATTTTTTCTTTTTTAAATGCCAAATCAAAGATTTGGCGGACTTAGTAAATACACCCAAGCCATTGGTTTAAGCACTTATTAGCTATGTTTTATATACATTGTTGTGGTGCGTTTTTATTCCACTCCAATTATATTACTCCTGCGTTCCAATAGGATTGTATTTCGCCAAACTCCGTTCATTTTTCCGATTTTTTCTCGATAACCAACTTTCCGAAACCCAAGTCTTTCGTGGATGATTAGACTTCCTTTGTTTTCGGGGAAAATTCCAGCTTGTAAAGTCCAAATTTCATTGTTTTCACTTTCCGTTATTAATCTTCCCAATAATTCTGTTCCAATTTTCTGTCCCGAAAATTTTGTTGAAACATATACGCTTACTTCCGCAACTCCTCCATAAACACATCGAGAAGAAACTGGTGACAATGCATACCAGCCTACAATTTTATTATTTATTTCTGCAATTAGCCTACATTCTTTTAGATGTCCATTATTCCACCCTTCCCAATTTGGTAGGTTTGATTCAAATGTCGCATTTCCAGTATCAAGTCCTTCTTGGTAAATTCCGGAAACCTGTTCCCAATCAGTTTCTTTTAAATTTCGAAATGTTAATTTTGCTTCCATTTTTTTAAAAGTTAGTCCGTTTTCTCAAATGCACCACAACGATTAGTATAAGAGTAGTAGCGGATTACATGGCACTTTTCTTTCAATTTGTCACTAAACTTTGCATAAGATACTCACTTTGAATTTATCACTAAAACCGTTATTATTTTTATACAGTGTTAGGTGCTGGCTACTTTCCCATAAGTACAGGAAGGATGTATTTTTCTAATATTCTCTCAGGTTGCTGACTATTCTTATTTCTATAATTCCCTGATGTAATTACTGCAACAATTTTTAATTTTGGGATTACAAATATATATTGACCTCCTGCACCTCTAGCTTCTATAGATTTAATCTCTTTTCCATTGATAAGGTATGTATGATGCCACCATAAATACCCATATCCATTTTTATCAGAAGTATTTTCTAAATTCAAATAATTCTTAAAAGAGCTTTCAATCCACTTTTTTGATAGAATTTGCTTGTTTCACCATTGTCCTTTATTCAGACATAATTGTCCAAATTTCAGCATATCTCTTGGTGTCAGATACATTCCACCACCAAAATACGGTTCGCCAGACATATCAGATTGAATAATGTAATTAGAAATACCTAAAGGTAAAAACAAATTATCTTTCAAAATAATCGAATCTGCACTGTTTATAACATATTTATTCTTTTCGTTACTAGGGAAAATTTTCTTTAGTAAGTCTATGTGCAAATATGTTTTCATGATTTCAAGAAAATCTTTGGGATAGTTGAGCAACTCTCGTAACGAGCAATAATTAGTATTTGTGAAGTCTGAATTTTCATTCTCAAAGGCATCATCTATTTTGATTTCATTACGAGTTTGGTTGTATTCAATTTCTATTAAAGCAATAAATGCAGCTTTGTGAATTTGAACTTGATATTCTTTTGTCTTATGGTTGAAAAATTCGCCATAATTCTGGCCGTCATTCACGCAAAATAAGTTTGGCGCAACTACTATATTATCCAATAATATTTCCATCTGTAAAAATTATGCTTCAGATTATACGATGTTAATTATTTTTCTCCAACCCAAATCTTACCTTTTGGCTGAAAGTAAATTATATCATTATCTCCATTTGTATTAATTACTTCCTTTCGGTAGTCTCCATTTTTCAATTTTGTCAAAAGCCTCCTATCCATATAACTATCTTCAATATTTTCGTATTGATCAATAGGCCACAACAAGTCACTTTCCAAAAATTCTTCTTCATCAATTTTAGATTGCCATTTGAAATCAGCATCTAATACATTCGTGAATGATGATTTATTTTGCTTGAAGTCTGCTTTAATAAAAAGATTTTCATAATGTTCAATTCTATCTTCGATTGCACAAACAACTTGTGATTTAGATACTCTCGGTTCATAAACCCATATTTTTAAATAGTACGGTTTATTTAATTTTTCTAATTCAATTTTCCAGCTGTCATAGATTTTTTTCAGTCCTTTCAAGATCTCTCTTTTAGCCTTTCCTTTGGGTTCTGGTATTTGGCTATTCGTAAAATTTAAATTATCCCATGGGTCAACATAGACTTTCGCCTTATTGTAGTTATATTCATTTGAATGTTCATTATGGAATTCTAAATATCCTTCAATCCATTTTGGAATATTAGCAACCTTTCTTTTTAAACCTCTAATTTTCTTATATCTCACGATTTTCTTTATTGATAACTAACATATTTGTACAAGAGCGTTTGCCTCTTTTAAGCTTTAAAATTAGTAAATCCGAATTATTAACTGTCAATTTGTTTTCATTTAAAGTTTTTTTGAATTGGAATTCAGTACTGCTAATTTGGGCTGTCGCATTATTTGAAAGTACTATAAGCACTGAAAAAAGAAATATTTTAAAGAAATTATTACGAATTACTTTTATAATCATTTGCAAAATATTTTTTTTTGATATAATACTAGTTTCATATTCAAATGGAGAAGTCCAATTAAATTCACATTTATTGAAGCCGTCAAAACAAGCTACTGGTTTTAAATTATAGGCGGCCAATGTCATGATAAAACGCTCCATACCACCAAAGGGATAATTTCCTGTGGAAAATTCAACGATGCCAATACGTTCGTTTATTTTTTTAAGATTATCCATATCCACCTCGAAACCGAATTCTAAATAATTAAATATGGAAAACACATCTTGGCTACCAAATGATTCTAAATTTTCACTCTTACTTTGCAAATAGCTTTCTAGAAATTCGTTTACATAAATTGGTAATAATTCGTTGCATCTATGTTTCTCAGGTTCTACCTGTTGGTCTAAAAAAGTATTTAATTCCTCTAATGCAGCTTGTACTTCCTCCTCGGGCATCGTATCCCAATCAAATTCAGGACCTTCTTCATCAAACTTAAAACCAGGTTGCCTTACTTTAACCATATGGTCGTATAATTTTTGAAAATCTTCAAACTTTGATGAATCTTGTATTTCAAATTTAATATAAAGCATAACGTTTATTTATTGCAGTGCGCTAGTTCTATTTTATGTTTGTTTTTGACATAAATTTCTGCCAACGCTCTAATTCTATCTTTTTCTTGTGGAGCAATTGCTCTTAAAATAC
>NZ_PJBS01000133.1 GCF_002836055.1 Psychroflexus sp. MES1-P1E | reverse complement strand
ACAATTTTTGACTTTATAGGTGGAAATTCAGGCAAATCAAAAGTTACAGATAATATAACGGTAAAAGGATAACCTATTAAAGACGTTTCACATATTAATATAGCACCAAGCACACTAGAAAAGTCTAAAGAAGGAATATGGACATATAAAGGAATTATCAGCAATACAAGGTATGTTGATAAGGATGCACTTACTAAATTAAAGGCGGTTCAGCCACAAATTGGGAGAAAGGAAGCCACTTGTGTTTCATTTATTGCATTTGATAAATCTGACGAATGGTGGGCAATGACACAAAATGAAAGAAAAGAGATATTTGAAAAAAGATCGCATCATATAGTTTTATCGATGAAATAACTCCATGCAATTGCGAGACAATTATATCATTCAAGAGATATTGATGAGGAATTTGATTTTTGAGCTTGTTTTAAATTCGAATTAAGAAACGAGAGTGTATTTGATGATTTGGTTGGTTATTTAAGACATACTGAGGTATGGAAATACGTCACCAGAGAAATTTATATAAGAATAAACCGTGATTAATCCATGTAATTCTTTTTATATCAATAAAGATAGTAAAAGGTTATATACAAATGTCAGCTACTTGCTTTTTTTGTCAATCTAAAGATTTCTCGAACCATTGTCATAAGACAACTTTTAAACTTTATAACCATCTGATATTTGTACTGTTGCTGAACAATGAAGTTCACAACTTAAAATATATATTATGCCTATTACATTAACACTTACCGAAGGCGTACTTCCGTTAAACAACATCGAAAAAGCTGTATCAAAACTAACAGATTCTTTTTTAAAACATCATGAAATGTCTGGCAACAATGTCATGACAAGAAACGTAACTGCTCATGTGAGTGTTATTCCTAAGGGATTGACATTTGCTGGAGGTAAAACTGTAGATGGAGCGTGGGTTGAAACTAAAACACCTTCGTTTGCTCTTGCAAATAAAGAAGTACAGGAAAGTTTCTTTAATGAAGCCACACAAATAATTCATGATCTTTCTGGAGGAAAGCTACCAAAAGAAAAAATATGGGGAAATGGCGTGCATACTGTTGATGGTACATGGAACATTGATGGTACCCCATTGACCAATGAAGGAATATTTGAAGCTGTTTCAAAAGGTTAATTAAATACAAGTTCAAATCAAAAAAAAACATTTGAACTTGTATTTAATTAGTTTAACCATTGTCATAAGACAACTTTTAAACTTCAAAGTTACCTCAACTTTGTATCAATGATAAGTAGAGAGCGGTGAATTACTAAGAAAATTAATGAATTCCTCTAACTACGATTAATAGCAATTGTAAGTGGGCGTCGAAATAATGATGCCCATTTATATAATAGCAAATTATTAACAATAAAAATCAAATAAATGAAAAATTCAAATAAAACAATCCTATTAGTTCATGGTGCATGGGAAGGCGCATGGTCTTGGGGAGAAACAATCCCTTTTTTGCAAAAAGAAGGTCATAAAGTAATCGCTTTTGATTTACCTGGTCATGGTGATGATAAAACACCTATCTCAGAAATTTCACTTCAACTTTATGCAGACTCTGTAAGAAAGGAACTTAATAAAATAGCAGAGCCAGTAATTTTAGTTGCACATAGTTTTGCCGGATATATCATATCCCAAGTTGCAGAAGAATCAAAGGAGTACATTGAGAAGCTTGTGTTTGTAGCTTCAGCGATACCTTACGATGACAAACCTGCGGTTCAAATTTTCAAAGAAGATGAAGGAAGTGAATTATTGGCAAGCATGATTTTTTCAGAGGATGAGAGTTATGCTACTTTAGGTAGACAGGCCGTCAAGGATGTAATATTGACTGGTGCTACTGATGAGCAAGTGGATTATGCTTTACCAAAATTAGTAAAACAAGCTACAAAACCATTTTTTGAGGTTGTTAAAACAGGTAATAACTTTAATGAAGTCCCTAAAGCATATGTGGAAACTACCAAAGATAGAGTTATCTCTTTAAAAGTTCAAAGGGAAGCACAAAAAGAGACTGGAATTAGTGAAGTAGTTACCCTAGAAGACGGTCATGTTCCATTGGTTACCGGTCCAGAAAATTTAGGAAAAGCTCTAAATCAAATTGCAACAAGTTAAAATAGAAGAATAAATAAATACATGCGAAGCATGAGAAACAATCTATCAGATTGAATTTTATGTTTCGCGTGTTTATTGAAGATATAAACATGAAACACATACTTTTTATTATTACAAGTACTAATATAACAGGTACAGGAAAACACCCAGCAGGGTACGAATTTTCAGAAGTAGCCGACCCATATTTAGAATTTACTAACAAGGGATATACTGTAGATTTTGCTAGTATTCTTGGTGGAAACCCTCCTTTTGTTGGCTATGATTCTTCTCAAAAAACTAGTAAAGAATTCAAAGAGAGCAACTCTTTTAAACGACTCGATTTTAGTCATAAATTAAGTGATGTGGATGTTAGAGCCTATGACGCTATCTTTTTCCCAGGAGGTTTAGGATTAATGACAGATATGGTCGATAATCCATTGGTTAAAAAGATTATAAAAGAAACGTATGAAAACGAGAAAATTATTGGTGCTGTATGTCACGGACCAAGTGCTTTACTCAATGTTATTCTATCAGATGACACTAACTTATTAGAGGGAAAAAAAATTAACTCATTTACAAAAACAGAAGAGGATATTGATAAGCATTTATTGGGAGATGTAATCCCGTTTATGCTTGATGAAGAATTGATAAAACAAGGTGCTGACTTTTCAAACACAACACCTTTTGATCCATTTGTTGTTGCAGACGGTAACCTTATAACAGGTCAAAATCCAGCATCCGCCAGTGGAGTTGCGGTTGAAATGATAAAATTACTAGAATAATCATGAAAAGAGTATTATTTATTACAACATCACATAGGGATTTAGGAGAATCTGGGGTAAAAACTGGGGTTTGGTTAGAAGAAGTTGCAACACCTTACTATGGACTGAAGGAAGAAAGAATTCATGTTGAAATAGCTTCTATTAACGGAGGAAATATTCCTATAGATCCACTGAGTGAGTCAAAGGATTGGATGACGGAAGACACTATTAGATTTAAAGCCGATAAAATAGCTGTTTATCTAATGAATACTAGCTTAAGCTTGAGAGAAGTAGATCCATCGAAGTATGATTTAGTGTATTTCCCAGGCGGTCATGGGCCAATGTGGGATTTTGTAAATAATCCGTTATTAAAAGATACGCTACAACATTTTATACAAGAAGAGAAGGTAATTGCAGCAATGTGTCACGGAGTCTCGGTTCTTGTGGATGCTTTAGATGCTGATGGAAATACATTTGTTAGGGAAAGGGAAATTACCTCCTTTGCAGATTCTGAAGAAATAGGTGTAGGAGCTGATAAATTGGTTCCATTTCTTTTGGAATCCAAATTAACAGAACTAGGAGGTATATATAGTAAAGGAAATGATTTTTCTTCTTATACCGTTGTAGACAAAAATCTAATAACTGGTCAAAACCCAGCTTCGTCGTCTGAAATGGCGGATAAGATGATTGAATTATTGATGGATTAAATTCTTATCAAAGAGCTAACCCCAAAGAAGTTTAATGAGAGTATAGTATGTTCTTCTTCGACCTAAGAACGAAAATGGAGATTGATTAATTGAATAGAATCTAGAACGAAGATTTAGGTTGAAAATTATAGGCTTTTTGGTCTACATGAAAACGATAAAATTATAATAAATACAAGTATATGAAGCTGACGGAATATGTTATAGTTTCTTGTGATTAAGCCCTTCGAAATATCCAAAGATCAAGAAGGAATCCTAGCGATTATTTAAGATCATAAAGACGATTGAAATTTTGTTAAAGGAGAAATTCAAGACGAATTATTGTCTGCTGTCATTTATTTACTTTTTGAAAGTTCAACGATAGAAAGTAAAGTATTTAAATCCAACGAATTAATTGAAAAATTAAAAGTTTAACAGAAAATTTAATATAAATAATTAAACTATGGAACAAAAACATCCTCTTCCACCATTTACGTTGGAAACTGCAAAACAAAAAATTCAAATGGCAGAAGATGCCTGGAATTCTCAAGATCCTAAAAAAGTAAGTTTAGCATACACTGTCGATAGTGAATGGCGGAACCGAAGCTTATTCATTAACGGTCGAAAAGAAATTGTACGCTTTTTAACTGAGAAATGGAAAAAGGAGTTAGATTATAAGTTAAAAAAAGAATATTGGGCACATTCAGGAAATAGAATAGCTGTTAGATTTGAATACGAATATAGAAATGAAAATGGAAAATGGGTTAGAGCATATGGTAATGAAAACTGGGAATTTGACAAAAATGGTCTAATGGAAAAAAGATACGCAAGTATTAATGACCTCGAGATAATCAATAATTAAAGACAATTGTAAAAAATGCTTCATATTAATAGTGTCTCTATATCTTTTATCTAGTGTTAGTTCACATTTGAATTCAATGTCTTTCTTAGTGTTCTCTTCTAGTATTACTAATGCTAAATCATTGTCTTCGATGTAGTCTTTATGAAGCTTGTATTTAATCTAAAGAATTCCCTGAGGCTTGCCTCGGGTTGTAGCAAAGGAAAAGTTTGAAAAACGGATGGTTTTTCATAACGCTTTGAAAAAGCGTATTTTCGGTTTATGGATGATGAACATTTATACAAGAGCCATGACAAAACTTTATTGATTTACCATTTGGTTTTTCCATTGAAGTATAGAAAAAACGTTATTACAGATGAATCAGGAAAAACCTTGACTAATGTATGTGAAGAAATATCTGAGCGTTATGAAATTGAATTTATAGAAATAGGATATGAATCAAATCATGTTCATTTTCTTGTACAAAGTGTCTCTAAAATGTCAGTAAGTAAAATGGTTCGTACAATAAAAAGTATAATTGCGAGAGAGATGTTCCATCTGCATCCTGAAATTAAATCATTATTGTGGGGTGGTAGTTTTTGGATAAGTAGATTTTATGCAAATACGGTTGGCTTGTACGCAGTTAAAGAGGTAATTCAAAAATACGTTCAGAATCAGAGTAAAGAAAAAGAAGAAGAATACAAAAAAATCCATTCTGGACAGCTCAAATTATTTTAATACCTCGTGGGCTTGCCCCGAGGTAGTTTATTAAGTGTCAATGAGAGGGAAATTGAAAAAGACAAACTGTTGCTTATAGATTTTTGGGCAACTTGGTGTGGCCCATGTATCGCATCGTTTCCTCATTTAGAGAAACTGCAAGAAAAATATAGCGATGATTTACAAATCATTGCTATCAGCGATGAAAAAGTAGACATCGTAAACAATTTTTTAACAAAGAAAAATTCCAACCTTTCTTTCTTGAACGATGTTGATAGAAAACTCTTTAAGCGTTTTAATATTAGCGGTATACCAATTAGTTGCCTTATCTCAAAAAAAGGCGAGTTTATTTGGATAGGAAAGTCTGAAGATTTTGAACAAATCTTGATAGAATATTTGAACACTGGAGAAACACCTGAACCGTATACTACTGAATTTGACAAAGCTTATCAAGATTCTAATCTTGAACAAGGATTCTACAATTTCACAATAAGTGAAGGCGGAGATCCCAAATTATATTCAGCCAAGACTCAAAAGGTTGATAGCGTATTAATAGATATAGAATATATTTTTGTTCCTGTAACCGATGTAATAAGAGATTTTTTTCAAATAAATAGTCTGAGTTTAATTAACAATAGACCTGAATTGGATACCATTCTACTAAGCTTTAAAGTAAAAAGTAAAACAGTAACCTATGGACATGGAAAAAATAGAATTTTGGAAGACATTCAAAACACTTATAACTTCAATATTCAAACTAAAAGTAAAAATGCGGATGTTTATCTATTGAAGATAATTGATAAAAATTTATTAGAAAAGGATGTAGAAACTATTGAGGGAGGTGGTTATGTAAATAGAAAAGACGGTCAACATCTAATCACACGATTAAGCTTAAATCAGTTAGCATCATACTTTGAAAGCAGGTTAAAAACTAATTTTCAATTTGAAGGTGTAGATAATTCTAAATATAATTTTGTTTTTGATGAATTCGAAGATATGGAAGGCTTGAAGTCCCAATTAAATAAAGTTGGAATTGGTCTATCAAA
>NZ_PJBS01000132.1 GCF_002836055.1 Psychroflexus sp. MES1-P1E | reverse complement strand
CCGTGTATAACTAATTGCTTATTCTTACCTACTTCTGAAAATCCTCGCTGATTTTCAGTTTGGTGTGTACTTGCAAAGTTAATCGCTAAATCACGCAACTACTCATAGCCGAGACCGTTGCCATTAATACCCAAAAACACTCTAACTGAATGGGAAAAATTACGAATGAACAAATTCATAAAGCATTTGAAGTAGGAAAAAAGATTTACCTGAATCAAATTTCATTAAACGAAGGAACAGAATCCCTAACTAATATGGGAATGAAAAAAAGTTCTGGCCTTGATTATATTTATGCCTATTCAAACCTAATCCAAGGAAAATTATTTACTCGAACTATCAACTCTTATGGAACTGAATATTATCTCGAACGGATTTATAACGAAAATGAAACTAATGGATTGAAAACGGCTTTACTTTTCCTTTATCAGCATATAGAATATTATGAAAAAACTTCTGGTGCTGCCGTAAAAACAGGTAGAAAAATTTATCAGAAGTTTTATGATTTAGTAAAAGATGATTTCGGAGAAACTGTTTTCCCGAATGAAGTTGATGCTGACCAAAAATATTCGGAAGGAAAAACAAGACAAGTAACTGTAAATAGTAATGAAAGAAATCAATTGGCACGTCAAGAATGTATCGAACATTTCGGATTAATTTGTCAAGTTTGTGACCCAATTGGGTCTTTTAGTGAAAAGCAGCATAAAAATCAGGTCAACAAAACACAAGGGGTTTAAACCCCTTGTAAAACAGCTGTAAAAAAACAAAGCAACAGACACAAGGGACTTAAATCCCTTGTAAATAGCTGTTATAAATAACAGAAGATAAATAAGTTATAAGTAACTACTCAACACCTTTAAATTCACTTAAACCTTGTTTTAGCCAAGCATAATAGTCTTCTACATCTGGCATATAAGCGGCTGTTTTATTCAGCATTTGAAAATTGACATCCATCAATACGTAAAAAGGTTGTGAATTATTTTGGAAGTTTACTGTTTGAAAAGTAGCCCACTTATCGCCTATGGTCTTGATTTGTTTGACACCGCCTTTTGGTCGCTCATAATTAAATTGCTGTTCTTCTGGCAATTCTTTTCGATCATCTACATAAAGGGAAATCAAAATATACTCCTCTTTTATCATTTTATAAACGCGTGGATCACTCCAGACTTGTTCTTCCATTTTACGGCAATTCACACAAGCCCAGCCTGTAAAATCTACTAAAACAGGTTTGTTTTCAGACTTTGCAACAGAAATTCCTTCATCAAAATCTATATAGGCTTTTAACCCCAAAGGTCCATCTGTTTCTTTATCGTAAATGCTATAAAACATAGGTGGTGGAAAACCGCTCAACAACTTTAGGTTAGCATGCGAGGTATTGGTTAAACCTGGAATTAAGTAGATAGCAAAAGCTAGAGTTAAGACTCCTAGAAACTTACGAGCAGGTTTTATAATTGGTTTTGGTGGATCATGTGGAAATCTAATTTTTCCAAATAAATACAAGGTCATTGCTATGGCAATTACAATCCAAATCCCAATAAATATCTCCCTTTTCAAAAAGCCCCAATGCTCTACCATGTCCGCATTGGATAGAAATTTAAAGGCTAAACCGAGTTCTAGGAAACCCAAAACTACTTTTAGGGAAGTCATCCAGCCACCAGATTTTGGCAGGGAATTCAACCAATTTGGAAATAAAGCAAATAAACCAAATGGCAAGGCTAATGCTAGTCCAAAACCACCCATTCCAAAAGAAAGTTGAGTTGCTCCACCGTCTCCAGATAAGGAACCTCCCAATAAAGAACCTAAAATAGGACCTGTACAAGAGAAAGAGACTAAGGCTAAAGTAAGTGCCATAAAAAATACACCTATAAGTCCACCAACACTATTGGCTTTTTGGTCTAGGCGATTGCTCCAAGATTGGGGTAGTGTAATTTCGAAATATCCGAAAAAGGAAAATGCAAATACCAAGAAAATTAAAAAGAAAAATATGTTCAAGTACGTATTGGTTGATATATTATTGAGGATTTCAGGGTTAACCGAATCTAACAAATGAAATGGAATGCTTAAAATCAAGTAGATCGCCACGATAAAAAAGGCATACATACTAGCATTGATTAACCCAATTTTCTTGGTTTTTGCCCCCTTGGTAAAAAAGGAAACCGTTAAGGGAATCATGGGAAATACACAGGGTGTGAGCAAAGCGATAAACCCACCAATAAAGCCCAATAAAAAAATAGTAGCATTACTATCTTTCTCTTCACTTTCTTTTTCAGCAAGTGTAAAGCGGTCTTCTTTTAAGTCAATTTTAAGTGAGTTGGTTAATTTTTGGTCCACTTCATCAAGTTCAATTACTTGTCCTGAAACTTGAAGCATTTGTTTTTCTAAATCGAATTTTAGTTGAAAAGCTTCCACATCTGGTGGCAGACATCTTTCTTCATCACAAATCATGAAAAGTATCTCCAATAAGAATTCTTCATCTGCATTGTTTACTTTTATTTTTTGGGTAAACGCAGCTTCATCTATAAAATACTTTAAATCTGTTTTAAAAATTTTATCAAATTTTTCAATCCCTTTGGGTTCTGTAGTTTTATCAATTATTTCATACGCATCACCTTTAAAGGCAAAAGTAAATTCTGTTGGAATAGGTCCATTCTCTCCTTCAGGAATTTCACGTTGGGAAGGTAAATGCCAATTTTCCGCAATCAAAGCTTTTATCTGAAGTTCAAATACGTTTTCGCCAAGTGGAACTGCCTCAACTTGAAAAGATAGATAATTTTCTTCTGCAGCATTGGATTGCCCAAATTGAGCATTTAATGTGTTACTCGACAATAAAACTAAACTCACAAAGGCGAAAATTATGCTGTTATAAAACTTATTCTTAGGCATTTATTTGTTTTTCCGGTTGTTTTAAATTTTTCATTTATACGATGATTAACCACCTAATCAACAGCTTAATTTGAACACAAAACCCAAGTCTGCTTTTTAATAGAGGTCGGAACTTTTTAATCCCGTAAAAAATGATTTACTTTTTTTGCTACCCTTTATTTCCAAAGTTACAAAAAAATATTCCTTGTTTACTTTTTGAAGCGAAAGCGGAAACACAAGCTTTTTAGCATCAACATAAGCCATGCTTTTTGCTGTTTTTTCTTCTGATTCAATTTTTTCAATCTGTAAAACTGAATTTCTAAATTTAACAACTTAATCTAATTCGTTGGCATAAATCAACAGTTAATTATCAGATTGATTATTGGTGTAAATCATCAATTCATTTCTGTTTTTTTCTACAACGTGCGAATCCGAAAATAACTGCTTTCCAGTTTCAGCATTTCTCAAATTGTATACACTTTCCCAATTAGTAAATCCAAACGGATGAGGCAATTGGTACAAAACTGCATTAGGATTTGAGAACTTCATAAGTTTGTCTAAGCTTAACGAATAAAAATCTTTTTTTTGGAAATAAGTTCTTTTCGCAATAAAATGGTGTACTCCTCTAGAAGGTCATTTGTTTGTTGCAAATGATTTAAGGTGTGTTGAAAAGAAACCAGTAAATCAGGATTCTCCTCTTCCTATAACGGAATCACTTTATTGCAAATTCTATTTCTGAAATACGTGTTTTTTTTGGTTAGACACCTCTTCTCTCCAATCCCATCCGTATTTATCAGCTTCATCCTGAATGGCATTTTTGCTAAATGGAAGTAGTGAAATGTTTTCTGACGGCATTCTTCCTCTCGTTAAAAAAGGAGTGATTACGGGTGGACATAAAGTAATGAAAAAAGGAAAGATTGTAACTTGTTTTGCTGTAGGATCACATAAATTGTGCAATTTTATTGATGATAATCCTATGCTTCATTTTAAAAAAGCAGCTCATACAAACAATTACGCAATTATAAGAAGAAACCCAAAAGTAACGTCTATTAATTCTGCTATTGAAATTGATCTAACCGGTCAAGTTTATGCAGATACCATTGGAAAAATACAATTTTCTGCTGTGGGGGACAAATGGATTTTGTTCGCGGTGCTTCTTTATCTGAAGGTGGAAAGGCGATAATCGCAATATCTTCGATTACTAAAAAGGAAATTTCTAAAATTACTCCATTTTTAAATAAAGGTCCAGAAGTAAATACAACACGAGCACATCTACACTATATAGCCAACGGATTTGGCGTTGTAAACTTATACGGGGAAAACTAAAAAAACAGGCCAAAGCATTGATTTCTATCACACATCCAACATATAGAGAAAGACTTGAAAAAGCTGCTTTTGAACGTTTTGGGGGATCTTAAACTTTATTTAGCAATGAATATTAGTAAATAATACCTGAATTAAAAGTTAAATAGTATAAGAAAAAAATACCGCTTTAAGTTAAGGCGGTATTTTTTTGTGTATTATAAATTATAAACTGATTTTACTCAATTTCAAATTCTTGGTTTACACCTAAACTTGCTTTTCTAACATTAATTACACTCCCTTCTTCGTCAACAATAAAAGCAACAAAATCAATTTGTGTAGCATCTTCTATTACATCAGGAACTTGAAAGTTAAAATCACGTTCAAAAGAGTTTCCAGTTTGGGTTTCACTAGATGCAATCTCGTCTCCTAAAATATCTGTTAAGGTAGTTCGTAAGGTATAATTATGAACATAATCAGAAATAGGATTCACACTACCATAAAATGAAGTATAATTAACTTGTGGGTAGACTAGTGCATTTTCCAAAAGATAAACAACCAATCTAGTGTTTTCAAAGTCTTTTGCAAATTGTACTTTTACCTTTAAATCGATAGTATTGTTTTGCAAACCTGAAGACATTTTAATACCTAACCTAGGATTGATTCCTTGCGTGAAATCTAGGACTTGACCCGTATTATCTGGTTCTGGAAAATCCCACTGTGTCAATCTATTAATAAATCCTTTTGGATATCCTGGGGTGTTGATCAATAATTCTAAAGGACCTGCCTCTAAATAATTAAAAGGATCTTGTGTTCCTGCTGGCGCGCGATGTATGGCAACAAACTCAACTGCATCACTTTGATTAGCAACTAATTCCATTCCAAAAGAAACACGTGGACACCAACCACACCAAGTACCCGTATAGTCTTCAATTAAAGCTCGTTTTTTAAAAATAACTTGCGAACCGTCATCATAAAACTCAATGTTTAATATAGAAGATTCAAGATTTAGATAGCTCGCAGTAACTTCATAGACCCCAACTTCAGCTGTACTAAATGAGTTCCCAACTAAAATTTCTCCATTGACCCGTATTTCGGCTTCACCTGTTACATCTAAACTTTCACTACCTTCCGTGTTAACCTCAAAAGTAACTTCCTCTCCCATTACTAAAGAGCTGGCACTAGTTTTTATGAAAATACCTGAAACACCTTCAATAGTTTCGTACTCTTCAGTACAGGAAGACAAGACAATGGCTGTGCAAAATAAAAACGTGAAACCTAAGAATTTTGAAATCATACTAAAAAAAGATTAGAGTTTAATTAATTTGGTCACTGCCCTTCTACCATCGTTAGAGGTAAACACCGCAATAAGTAAACCTGTACTAACATCACTCATATTAAATGTATTATAACCAACTCCTATTTCAAACAAACTTAAACTCTTGCCTAAAACATTGAAAACTTCCATCTTAGCTGGAATACTTGATGAAATAGAAATTTGCTGATTAACTACTGTATTTTCAAGCTCAATTCCTAAATCTGAAAGTTGAAAATCTGATGTTAAAAGTGGATCTGGGTCATACAAATAAGTTATGGTTATATCATCCCCCACTTCATCACCATTATCATTTAAGGTAAAGAAACGCAAGACGTATTCCATAGGATAATTCACTCCGTCTCCTGGGTTTGTGTTCACAAAATAATCATTCACACCGTTATCTTGTCCAGGACCAAGAGTGATTGGACTATTAGGATAAGTATCTCCTATTTGGATCGAAAAGAAACACAATGGTTGAACGCACAACTGTAAGTTTGTACCATCTGTGTTGGTAAATGAAACCACTTCTATTTTAATCTGAATACTTTCAGTTGTAGAAGTGTTACCTAATACAAACTTTAGTTTAGCGTCTTCAAAAATATTGGTGTCGAATTCAAAAACGTCTCCGTCTAAAATAGGGTCACTACCTTGAAGTGTCGTAATAGACATTTGAGCAAATGAAAATGAGACACTTAAAAAAAGGAAGTAACAAATAAATT
>NZ_PJBS01000131.1 GCF_002836055.1 Psychroflexus sp. MES1-P1E | reverse complement strand
TTTGAACAAAATGAAGAGATCACTAATTATAATATTGCTTCTGATTTTTAACCTGACTCTCGGACAAGAAAAAATTGACCCAACCGAATCATTAATTTCGGAATTTAAATCACAGTTAGAAATAAAAAAAGTTTCCGAGTTTTTTGTCTTAAAACATGTTACTTATGGGAGTTCACACATTTTTGATTTAGATGACCCAAATTCTTGTAGCTCAAATCGAACTTACTTCACAATGTATGCCTTTTGGAAAAAAGGAAATAACAATTATATTAAGAAATTTGATAATTGTGGAGCGTTCAATTCTATAAAATTAGCAAACTCAAAACCAAATGAGTTTTATCAAAATAACTTTGAGAATCTGAAATCTGAAAAAGTAAAACCGTACCAAACAAGTCCTGACAGTATTGCAAATGGATTAGTATATAAGAGCATATCTTCTGCGTCTCACCAACCTCAGAGATATTTTTGGTTTTATAAAAATTCGCAAGAATATACTAATCATTTTGACAAATATAATTTGACAACAAAAAAGGAAAATCCAAATTTGAACTTTAAGACTAATGCTGACCTTTCTATCGTCAAACTAAATGCAATTTCCGAAGAAATTATTAACGAAATGAATGATAAGGAATTGTTTAAACGACTGGAATAAAAACGTGTGCTAACACCGTATATAGCTCATAGCTATTTAGTTGTTTAATCAAAGTGAAGGCGTATTTGCAGGTCTGCCAAATTTTTTAATTTGGCTTATTGAGAAAAAAGATAATAATAAAATTAAAAAATTGGCTTGTGCTTAACCGAAAGGTAATCGCTATTTTGCATGCTACGAGCCATATACACAACCGTTACCATACATTTAAGAACGAAATGCAAACATTCATAATTAAAGGAAAAAGATTAAAAAATTGGAAGACATTTCACGCTGAATTTAAAAAAGAAATGCACTTTCCAGATTATTATGGAGAAAATATGGATGCTTGGATTGACTGCATTGACGAACTATCTGATGAACCGACCATTTTACAAATTGAAAACGAAAAATACTTAAAAGAAAATGTTCCTGAATTGTTTAATGCAATTTTAGAATGTGGAGCTTTTGTAAATTATAGAAAAATAGAAGTTGGAGAAAAACCAAATCTTATAATTGCAACAGATTATTAAATGAACGAATCAAGACAAACTATACAAATAAAAACTGAACCGAATATTGGAAATCGATTTGTTGCTGGATTAGTAGATTATATAATAATTTACGGAGTAACTTTCTTTTTAATTTTTACATTTGGAGAACCGAATGATGAAGGTGGATATTCTTTAAATGGTTTGCCTGGATTAATACCAATTATTTTTTGGCTGATTATGACTGTTGGACTTGAAATTGGTTTCGGAGCAACAATCGGAAATTCATTAGTCGGACTAAAAGCGATTCCGAAAAACGGAATAAACCGAAAACTGACTTTTGGAGAATCTTTTAAAAGACATTTACTTGACCCAATCGATATGTTCTTTTTTGGACTAATCGGAATTATAACAATAAAAAATACAGATAAAAATCAACGATTAGGAGATATTTGGGGAAATACAATTGTTGTGAAAACATCTGAATTAAATAAAACGGAATAAAAAAACGTATGGTAACACCGTATATAATTTATTGCTAATTCTAGCTTACTTACGAAAGTCCTCGCGGACTTTCTTTGTCGGTAATTATTTACTAAATTAGTTGCTGGAAACACGCAACAAACCATATACCTACTCGTTACCACACATTTAAACTACATTTAGATTCAGCCTAATAACAAGAGATTTAAGCAAATTTCAGCAAGAAGAATATAATATAAAGAGATAAAGTTTATTATGAATTGAGTAACAAAACTGATGTTATATCGTCATCTAAGTAAATAAACTAAAAACTTCTCACATGAAAAACAAAGCTTGGATGCAAGTATTCATCATTTACCTTCGATATTTAATCGGTTTTGCATTTATTTTTGCAAGTCTTGTAAAAATTCAAGGATTACGTTTTACTGCTGAAAGTGGTGCTGAAAACCCCATAGATTCTGCTTTCCATTTTTTTGAAACTTTATATGAATCTGGTATTTATTGGCGTTTTTTAGGATTAGCACAATTGATCACTGGAACACTACTCATGACACAACGCTTTGCAAAGCTAGGAGCCATTCTTTTTTTACCAATAATAGCCAACGTTTTTGTGATTACAATTTCTTATGATTTTGGAGGGACGCATATCATTGCTGGGTTAATGTTAATTTCAACATTATTTTTGTTATATTGGGATTGGGATTCTCTAAAAATATTATTTAATAAAACCCCAACTAATTGGACTAAAAAAAGATTAGAACACAATAAAATTTGGATATATTTAGGATTTGTGTTTTTAATAATTACTGTCTTTTCAAAAATTTTAATAGATAATGAAAATATATTATTTAGCTTTTTAGCTATGTTTGTTATTGGTATCGTAGGTTTAATTGTTGGTTATAAAAGGCGAAAATTATATATTGACTAAAACTTTAATGTCAAAATTAATTTAAAAAAACATGTGGTAACACCGTGTATAATTAATTGCTTTGGCAAGTGCTTATTTGGAAAATTCCTTCGGAATTTTCTCTGGTTCGTATTTGTTTGCTAAATTAGTTGCTTAACCACGCAACTAACCATACACAACAACGTTGTGCTTCAGCTAAAAAAAACTAATAACATCAAAATCAATCGAACAATTGGAAAATAATGTTTGGGAAACGCCAAATGAATTTCTGACCGATATGATAAAAAGATGCTACCAATACAGAAAAATAAGTATTTCGGAATTGACAACTGACCAAATGCGACTTCTGATTTCAAAAAAAATAGGAGTGTACTATCTAATTGGTATTATACTCGAAAAACTGAAATCAAATATACTAGCCGAAGGAGATTTCTTAGTTATTGTTTCAATAATACCGGCGGAATATTGGACTAAAAACAAAAAATATCAACTGCATTTTAATGGAATTGTAGGGCAAAATGCGAATTTGATAAAATCGGAACTTGGCGAAAAAGAATTTGACCGAATACAGGACGTAGAAAGCCGAAAGCACAACAATGTGTATAAAACATAGCAATTTATGGCTGTCCGAAAGGTTTTCTTGTATTTGTGAAGTCGCCAAACCTTTTGATTTGGCTTTTAGAAAATTAAAGAAAAACAAAATGCAAAAGTTTTGGCTTGTGCTAAACCGAAAAGTTTAAGTATTTTTATGTGCTACGTTTCATACACGGGACGTTCTACGCAATTTGACCAAACAATGAAAATAGGATTAAAATATGGACTTCTGATTTTTGGAATTGTAATAATTACAGTTGTCGGATTTATTGGATTTGGACTATACTCAATGGAAATTGAAGACCATTATGGCGACCTTCAAGAATTATATTATGAATCTGAAAATGGAGATGTAATTATAAATAAAACAACGTCCGAATTTGGACTAATTGAAAAAAATTGGAAACGTATTAATATCAGAACTCAAAAAAAAGATTCGACTGATTTATATAATTGGGTTTATCAAAACGGGACAGAAACCAAATCGGAAATTTATCGAGCAAAAAACGGAAAAACTGAACTGAACGGAATTACATACTCTGAATTGGAAAAAAGAATTGACAATTCGGACTTTAAACTAATAATTAAGAATTGAATATGGAACCAAGTCTTTTGACTTCAATTATCGGAATAATAGCATTTACTACAATAATGTATTTAGGATTTAAATATGCCAATGGAAAATGGAAAGTGTCTGAATCTAAAAAATCTGACTATCTGAATTGGTCAAATACACACGGAAAAACAATTAAAAAAGGAATAATTATAATATCAATAATTTACGGAATTTCGATGATAATTCAAATTTCGAATATGATTTAGCGGAATAAAAACTGCGTAGAACAACGTGTATAATTAATGGCTAGTTCTCGCCTACTTACGAAAATCCTCGCGGATTTTCTATTCGGTTTTTATTTACTAAATTAGGTGCTTAAACACGCCACTAATCATACACAAACCGTTGGCAACAAGCAAAAAATACCTATTAGTAGGTATTGATTTAATTAATATTAAACTCAATCTTTGAAATCTAAAACTTACACAAAATGAAAAAACCAATAATTACAGCAGTTTGCACATTCTTAGTTTACAGTTCAACTTTTGCACAATTAAAAATACAAGATACCAACTTGGACTGCGAAAAGGTAAAAGGAATTATTACTGTAATGGAAAAACCTGAATATATTCTAAAAGCAGAAGTGGATAATGAAAAAGAGTTTTTTGCCGCAACAACAGTTGTTGGTATTATACTTCCCTATGCAATCAAATATGGAAGTAATGCGCTTAAAAAAGCAACTTCCAAAAAAGTAGAGGATTATACGTACGAAAGTGAAGTATTAAATCCTCAAGCCATAGATTTTAAAAAACTTAAGGATAGTGTAGCTATTATCAAGGTTAAAAATACTTTTTATAAAAAAGGCGGTACAGAAGAAAATAATATGGCAACTTATGATTTTGATTTTTTTCTAGAAAATAACTTTCTAAAAGTTAAACTTTCAAATATCGAACAAACGCATACTCCCGTAAAAATTCATAAGAATTACGACCTCCTTATGAGCAATTTTGACATATCAATTAGTGCATTTGTTAAAGAAGCTATTAATGATAGTATAATACAAGAAAAAATGATTGATTTAGGCACTTCAAGTATTAATATGATTAATCCAAGTTTTCAGTCTTTAAAGGCAGAGGCTAAGAATAAAGCACAATTTTTCTTACCTTCAAAAACAAAAGATGGAAAAAACATAGAAATTATCGCCTTTATAGTTAAACTCAAATTAAAGCACGTCAATCCACACGGAACTACAAGTAGTTATTTGAATGAATTTTTAGAAATCAATTCAGATAATAACGAAGGCCTATTGACCAGAATATTTATTAAAGAAGCGAAAGAAGATTAAAAATTAAAAAATATGAAAAACAAATTCATTCCAATTATATTACTCTTATTAGCTTTTGCTGTAAACGCACAAGTAAGTACCGTTAGAGATGGAAGATTAATAGAAGACTCCCAAGGTCGTTTTATAGGAGATATTGAAGTCCTTGGTGTAATGCATAGAGGAACTATCGATGCAGCAGATAAAACAGGTTTTCTAAATGAATTTACCCTCAAAATGAAAGTGTGGGATTATCTAGGCGAACCACTAGAAATGTATGCCTTTCAATGGTACAGAAAAGATAGTTATACAGTTAAAGTAGATAATACAATAAGAAGTATCTCTTTGGATAAACTTAAAGAGTATCCTGACTTACAAAAACGTTTTCTCGATATAAGACCAACAAAAGTAGATATTAAAATATCAGGATATGCGGGTGATGGAAACGCAACTAATGACCTACAAGTAGGTAAAATTAAGGTAGAAGAATCTAGTGTGCCTGTTAATGTTTTCTATACCTATATTGTTAAAGATGTTGATTTACTTATTGCAAAAGAAGGTGCGTTTAGAGAACCTACTGTTGCGGGAAGCCCACCTACTTGGAATGAGTTTTTTAATTGGCAATACTCGGATCCTACGGGTCCACTGATAGATTTAAATGTGACAGAAGATAGTTTTAAAAGACTTTCACAAGAGGAACAAAAACTGCGAATTAAAAAAATTAAAAACATCTGGAAGCAAGTAAAACAATTAAGTGTTAGTGCCTCTATAGCAACGTTAGAATGGCCAGAATATGAAATGATAGACATCATCAAAACTTACGACCGATATAAAAACAAAAAGAAAGAATTAAGTCCACAAGAAAAACTGGAAGCCGAGTTGGCAAAAGTTCAGCGCACTAAAGAATATACCAGTAATGATGATTGGGGAGTACTGCCTGAGTTGAAGGAAGAGTTTCCTAAAATTGGTATTGATAAAAGTTTAATAACCCGTGGCGAGAATTTCATTTATGAATATCAATTTGTATTTACAGAATCAGAAGAGCTGGTGAATGTTTTCGACAAATTGTATAATGAGTTAAATAAACGCTATTCCCAAGAAAATCACACGGAGAAATTCAACGCTATTTTTGAGGCTTATCAAGTTATTGATAATAGAATTTTAGTGTTTGAAATTCGCTCAAATTACAATATTGATGATGGTTTTCTTCTTTATGATTTAAAGACAGAAAAACTTATTAATAATAGTTCTGAATTTTATCATATATGCGAATTTGTCAAAAAAGTACTTCCAA
>NZ_PJBS01000158.1 GCF_002836055.1 Psychroflexus sp. MES1-P1E | reverse complement strand
TATTAAAAATTCCAATTCAACTATTGAGTATCAATAATTGAATTTAATGTTGAACTTGGTCTCATTTGTTTGGTGACTAAATCTTCATCTGGAAAGTAATATCCGTTGATATCGTTTTTCTGACCTTGAGCTTTTAGTAACTCATCATTGATTTTAGATTCATTTTCCTCCAAGAAGTTAGCTACTTTTTCAAATTCAGATTTCAAATCCGCATCATCACTTTGATCAGCAAGCTCTTTTGCCCAGTATAAAGCTAAATAGAAATGTGTTCCTCTATTGTCTATTTCATTGACTTTTCGGGAGGGAGATTTATCATTTTTCAAGTATTGACTATTTGCTTTATTCAATGTTTTGGCAATAACTTTTGCCTTTGCATTATGGGTTCTGTCTGCAATATCTTCAATAGAGACTGCAAGAGCTAAAAATTCTCCTAAAGAGTCCCATCTTAAATGGCCTTCTTTTAAAAATTGTTGGACATG
This sequence comes from Psychroflexus sp. MES1-P1E, assembly GCF_002836055.1. Classification (GTDB taxonomy): domain Bacteria; phylum Bacteroidota; class Bacteroidia; order Flavobacteriales; family Flavobacteriaceae; genus Psychroflexus. The sequence goes on along the minus strand of NZ_PJBS01000158.1, from coordinate 64,398 downwards.
TTTTGGGGCAGATCCACCAGCGCCAGTTTCATACAATCCTCCACCAGCAAGTAATGGAACAATAGAAAGCATCTTTGCACTTGTGCCCAATTCTAGAATGGGGAAAAGATCTGTTAAGTAATCTCTAAGGACGTTACCCGTTACAGAGATAGTGTCTTTACAGTCTTTTACTCTCTCTAGCGTGTATTGCATCGCTTCTTCTGGACTCATGATTTGCACATCCAAACCAGTTAAATCAAGGTCTTTTAAATACGTATTAACCTTAGTGATAAGATTTGCATCGTGAGCTCTATTTTCATCTAACCAAAAAACAGCAGGGTTCCCTGTTTTTTTCGCTCTTTTAACTGCTAAGCCTACCCAATCTTTAATAGGTAGATCTTTGGTTTGACACATTCTCCAAATGTCACCTTCTTTAACATCATGAGTCATTAAAGCTTTATGGTTACGGTCTAAAACTTCTACACGTCCCTCTTTAGGTATGATAAACGTTTTGTCATGAGATCCATATTCTTCCGCCTTTTTGGCCATCAATCCAACATTGGAAACATTACCCATGGTAGTCACATCAAAAGCTCCATGTTTTTGACAGAAATCAATCACTTGTTGATATATTCCAGCATAGCTTCTGTCTGGTATAACAGCTTTCATGTCTTGAGTTTGATTATGCTTATTCCACATCTTACCCCCAGCTTTTATAGCGGCAGGCATAGAAGCATCAATAATAACATTACTTGGGACATGCAAATTGGTGATGCCTTTTGAAGAGTCTACCATCGCTAAATCCGCTTTACTAGCATATACGTCTTCAAGCTCTTTGATAATGGTTTTAGCTTTTTCTTCTGGAAGTTTAGAGATTTTAGTATAAACATCTCCCAATCCATTGGTGGGGTCTACACCAATTTGATCAAATTCTGATTTGTATTTATCGAAAATCTCTTTAAAATAAACGGTTACAGCATGACCAAAAATTACAGGATCTGAAACTTTCATCATGGTTGCTTTCAAGTGTACAGAAAACAAAACATCCTTTTCTTTGGCGTCCTTAATTTCTTCATCCAAAAATTCACGAAGGGCCTTTTTACTCATGACAGAAGAATCTATGACTTCTTTATCCTCAAGTTTTGTGCTGTCCTTCAAGACAGTTTGGTTGCCATTAGCATCTGTATGAACAATTTTCACATCATCTTCTGAGGTAAGAACAACAGACTTTTCACTTCCATAAAAATCTCCATCTTTCATTGTTGAAACATGGGTTTTAGACTCTTTGCTCCATTCATTCAATTTATGAGGATGATCTTGAGCATATTCTTTTACGGGACCAGCCACTCTTCTGTCTGAATTACCTTCCCTTAAGACAGGATTGACCGCACTTCCCAAGACTTTTGCAAATCTATTTTTTACATCTTTTTCCTTGTCATTTTGTGGATCTTCAGGATAGCTAGGAATTTTGTAGCCTTTGTCTTGTAGTTCTTTAATAGCTTCGGTTAGTTGTGGAACAGAAGCGCTTATGTTTGGAAGCTTAATGATGTTTGCTTCTGGAGTTTTGGCCAACTTTCCAAGATAAGTTAAGCTATCATCAACTTTTTGTTCTTCAGTTAAGTAATCACTGAAACTAGTCAAAATTCTTGCTGCCAGAGAGATGTCTTTGGACAGTATATTTATACCGGCGCTTTCTGTAAATCGCCTTATAATTGGTAAAAAAGAGTAGGTGGCTAGAGCTGGCGCTTCATCTGTTTTTGTATAGATGATTTTTGTACTATATTCTTCCATGAATTATAATTTATATTTAGAAATTGTTTAACCCTCAAATATAAAGATTTGAAATCTAAAAACCTTGCGGAGAGGGTTATAAGGCTGTTAAAAACTGAAAAACCTTCTATTGAATTCAATAGAAGGTTTTTTAAAGATCGAAAAAATAAACTAGTTTGTTCTTTTTTCTTTAATTCTTGCTTTTTTACCAGTAAGGTTTCTGAAATAATAAATTCTAGCGCGTCTAACACTCCCTCTTTTATTAATTTCAATTTTCTGAATAGCAGGCATGTTAATTGGAAAAATCTTCTCAACTCCTACAGTTCCACTCATCTTACGAATAGTGAAGGTTTTTGATACTCCAGGTCCTTTAATCTGAATCACGACTCCTTTATAAAACTGAGTACGTGTTTTTTGACCTTCCTTAATTTCGTAGTATACTGTAATAGTATCACCAGCAGAAAATTCTGGAAAATCTTTCTTTTCTACAAATTCGTCTTGTACAAATTTTACTAAATCCATTGTATTGGGTTTTAATATAACCTAAACCAACATTCACGCATTTCGTCAGAGGTTGAATTAGCGATTGCAAAAATACATAAAAAATCGTTTTATGCAAATCTAAATTTAATCTTCCTTCAATAAGTCTGGTCTGAGCTCTTTGGTTCTTTCTAAGGCTTTTTCATCTCTCCATTCGTCGACTTTTCTTTGGTGTCCGCTTAATAAAATCTTTGGAACTTCCAATCCTTTGTAGGTTGAAGGTCTTGTATAAATGGGTGGAGATAGCAAATCATCTTGAAAAGCATCGGTTAGAGCAGAGGTTTCGTTTCCAAGTACTCCAGGGATAAGTCTTATGATGCTGTCACACAAGACTGCTGCTGCCAACTCTCCTCCAGAAAGGACATAGTCACCAATAGAGATTTCTCTTGTGATAAAGAGCTCCCTTACGCGTTGGTCTACTCCTTTATAATGGCCGCAAAGCAGTATTAAGTTCCCTTTTAGGGAGAGCGTATTTGCCATGGCTTGGTTTAAGACTTCTCCATCTGGGGTGAGGTAAATGACTTCATCATAATCTCTTTCACCTTTCAATTTAGAAATGCATTTGTCGATAGGCTCCACCATCATCACCATTCCTGCACCGCCACCATACTGGTAATCGTCAATCTGTTTATAACTGAGAGTGGTATAATCTCTGAGATTATGAATATGGATTTCTACTAGTTTTTTTTCAATGGATCTCTTTAGGATAGAAGCCTCAAATGGGCTCTTTAGCAAATCCGGAACTACAGTAATAATATCTATTCGCATTTCTTAAACTTTTTTGAGTTTGTAGCTCAATGTTATACAGGCGACCAAAAGTAAAAGGAAAAACCAAAATTGATAGGCTAGTCCAAAATGTTTTGCAATAAGGCCGAATGAAGCAGCTACTATGGTAAATAATCCAATTAATGTGTTTGCAACAGAGACATATGTTGGCCGCTCTTTTTCTGGGGCATAGTCTATTATGTACGTTTTTCTGCTCAATCTTGCTCCAGAATAAGCAACGCCGTTAATAAATAAGACTGGCATAAAATAGTAAAAATTGAGGGTTTCATTATCAAAATAAACAAAAACCAGCGCATATAAAATACTCAATATAGACAAGCCAGCTGAAATTCTCATAAGCTGTAAACTAGATCTATCTGCCAATCTCCCCCAAATAGGACTACTTACTATTTGTGCTAGACTACCAATGACAATGATATAGCCTAAATAGTTCCAGTTTCCCTTGCTTACATCTTTTGCAAGCAGGATAAAAAATGGGTCTAATAGAGGAATGGCCATTAACAATGCTCTGGTAATGATGAAATTCCTGTACGATGAATCTTTCTTTAATAGGGAAGCTCCAGTTTTTATTTCTTCTAAAGGGGTTCTTCCTCCCTCTGTAGACCCCGGTTGTTCTTTAATATCTGAAAATAAAATTGAGGCAAAAATCCAAAGTGCGGCAGCACAAGCAAATAGGCCAACGTATAGCCACTTGCTATCTTCTCCTTTTAGAAAAAATACTAAAGAGCCTCCAGCAATAAGAGCTAGAGACCCTCCAAATGTAGATCTATAACTCAACATTTGACCTCTTTCTCCTTTGGGGACAGTTTTTCCAGTTACGTCTTTAAAGCTTACAGAGCCAACTCCTGAAGCTATACTAAATAGAAGTAATAAGAAGACAATAGCATAACTTACGAAGGCCTGGTTATCGATAAAGGCAAGTAAGATCGCTGAAACAAGTAAACATAAGCCTTGAGTTAATCCAGCAGCAACCCAATACGGTTTTCGTTTTTGTTTTTCTCTTATCTTTCCGCTCACAAAAAGCTGTGGCAAAAGAGAACCTATGTCTTTTATAGGGACCAACATACCGATAAGAAAAAGTGGTGCTCCAAGAAAGCTTAATATCCAAGGTAGAGTGAGCCCTGGACTTATTAATTTTTCTGCAAATTTAGTAAGGCTACCATTAAAAATATTTAATATGAAGTTTTTTGGAAGATGTGTGCATTGGTCGTCCGGAATGGATTCGCAAATTCTAGCATCGGTATCTTCAGTCAAAAATTCATAAAAATCTTCGGTCTTGGCCATTATTTTTGATTGCCCTTACTCAATTTCTGAACTTTATTTTTTTCGTCTTGAAGTTCTCTTCCCAATTTCTGTTGCTTTTCTAAAGAGATGCGTTTATAACTTTCGTGGTCTGCATCTAGATTTTTTAAATTCTGCTTAGCTTCTTTGGTAAGAAGATTACTCCTGTTGTATTTAAAAATAAATAAGAATAACAAAATAATGAGAACGGCCATGATAGACCACGTTATCGTTTTATAATTTGATTTTGTTAAAGGCATCTCTAAAAATACAATTTCATCTTTTTTGTTTTGAAGACCAGACAATTCTTTATTCAGGCCAGATACTTCTGTGATTAAACTTTGAATTTGTTTGTCTTGAGATTGAATACTGTCTTTTAGACTAGAGATATCTGTTTTTAATACATCAAAAGCAGTAAAAACGTTCTTAATCGCAGCATTGATTTCAACTTTTTCTACAACCTTGTATTGCTGGTAATTATTAGATTTATCTACTAAAGTTTCAAGATTCTTTATTGCTGAAGGTTGCTGGTCTTGTTCTTTATTCTCTTTGTTTTGAGAAAAAGATAGGCTTGTGCAAAAAAAAGCAATAGCTAAAAGATATAAGGGTTTCATACTAATTTGATTTTAAAGCAAAAGTATTTAAAATGCATCTAATAAAATCAATATCAAAAATAAAAATCCTTGGAGTTCAAGGATTTTTATGGGATACTAATAATAGGTGAATCGCCTGACTTCAGAAATGTATTTTGCCAAACGTATGACTTGATGGCTATATCCAAATTCATTGTCATACCAAATATAAAGAACTACAGAATTGGTGTTTTCATCTACAATGCTCGCATGGCTATCGAAGATAGCTGGGGCGGAAACTCCAATAATGTCAGAAGAGACGAGTTCATTATCTATAGAATATTTGATTTGTTCCACGAGTTCACCATTAAGAGCGTATTCCTTTATTTTAGAATTTAGCTCCTCTTTAGTGACTTTGTTCTTTAAATTTAAATTTAATATAGCTAAAGAACCGTTGGGCACTGGAACTCGTATGGCATTAGATGTTAGTTTACCCTCCAATTGAGGAAGGGCTTTAGCAACTGCTTTTCCTGCTCCGGTTTCTGTGATTACCATGTTAAGAGCTGCTGCTCGGCCCCTTCTGTACTTGCTGTGCATGTTATCCACCAAGTTTTGATCATTGGTGTAAGCATGAATAGTTTCTAGATGACCATGTTCCAAGCCAAAGCTATCTTCTATGGCTTTCAAGATTGGAGTAATGGCATTTGTAGTACAAGAGGCCGCAGAATAGATAGAGTGTTCTTTGGGATCATACTCCTTATGGTTGACGCCATGAACGATATTAGGAATTCCTTTGGCCGGAGCAGTTAATAAAACTTTTGAAACTCCTTTAGAAGTCAAATGTCTTTCTAAAGCCTCCTTATCTCGAAAAGCACCAGTGTTGTCAATGACTAAAGCGTCCTGAATACCATAGGACGTGTAGTCTATATCTTCTGGTTGCTGAGCAGAAATTATTTTTACCGTAGTATCATTAATTATAAGGGAAGAATTTTCTAGGTCTACACGGACGGTTCCGTTAAAATCGGCGTGAATAGAGTCGTTTCTTAATAATGAAGCTCTTTTCTCTAAAACATCCTGAGTGATTTTTCCTCGGGTAACTATAGCTCTTAGCCTTAATTGATTTCCTTTACCAGTCTTGGCCATCAGTTCACGAGCGACCAGACGTCCTATTCTTCCGAAACCGTAAAGCACAACATCTTTGGGTGTGATCGCATTAAAATTTTGAGAGTTTTTCAGTTTATTGGAAAGAAAACTCATCACATCCTGATCTTCGTTTTCATTTTGAAGATATTCAAAAGTCAGTTTTCCAATGTCTAATTTGGAGGGGGGTTGATGAAGGTTTTTTATCCCCTCTGCGATTTCTGTAGAATCGAAAATAGAAATAGGCTTATTGACAAATGCGCCAGCGTATTCGTGGAGCTTTAAAATTTCTCCAACATTTTTATTGATAAGAGAATTTTTAAATAAAACGAGTTCGATAGACTTTTCATACCATAAATCGTTAACAATACTGATAAACTTTACAGAAGCGCGTCTTCGGTCTGCTTGAAAAGAAAGTTCCTTTTCGTATACTTGTGATGGAGTCATTGGAAGAATTGATTTTTAAAGTTTCGACAAAAGTATAGATTTCAATCGTTTTCGTTAACTGTTTTTAAGAAAAAAAAGCACATTTTTTAAAGTTTTTTGTCAAACTTTTTTCTCTTCAAGATTTGAGTAAAAAACGTAACTTAAAGTTTGAATTATACGTATTGAAAATCAGAAAATTCAAAATACTTTTGCAGGACTTTAAATTTAACTTAATTCGTTACTAATGACAGAATTGATAGCCTTTGGGATTCTCTCGTTCACTACTTTTTTTACCATCATAAACCCTTTAGGTGTGATGCCCATATTTATGACGATGACTTCTGAATTGGATAAAGAAAGTCGAAAAGCTACAGCCAAAAAAGCAATATTAGCCTCTTTTGTGACCGTTATTATATTTGCATTTACTGGTCAGATCCTATTTAAATTTTTTGGAATATCGGTGAACAGTTTTAGAGTAGTAGGAGGGATTATTTTTCTCTTGATGGGGATGGATATGTTGCAGGCTAGACTTGGTAAAGTGAAAGTTCAAGAGTCGGAGATTAAAACCTATGTTAACGACATTTCTATTACTCCCTTGGCTATCCCTATGATATGTGGTCCTGGAGCTATTACCAATGCCATTGTGATGATGGAGGATGCTAAAACGGTAGAAATGCAAGCCGTGCTAATTGGAGCTATTATTGTAGTTCTTGGTATTACGCTAGCTATCCTCTTGAGTGCGGGCAAAATTATAAAACTATTAGGGCAAACAGGAAATAATGTACTGATGCGTTTAATGGGCCTTATCGTTATGGTGATCGCTATAGAATTCTTTTTGAGCGGGTTTAAACCTATCTTTCAGGAAATTATTTCTGGACAATAAGCTAATAAGCGATTTTTACTAAAATACCATTTGCATCTGTATGGTTTTCATCTTCAATAAACCTTAGTTTGTTTGTTTCACTTTTTGAATTTGAGAGGCAAAGAACCATTGCATCGAGTATATCGTCTGGTTTTACTTTCGATTTTGGGTACGTAGATGTGATAGAGTGATAGAGGTCTTCGAGTTCAGGAGCCAAGCTTATGAGAAGTTGAAAACGCTCTTGGAATCCCTCTTTAGTAGACTTTTTGGAGCTGATTACCTTAGATCCGTTTAAGTATTTGAAATCAATTTCAGGATGGCTTTCATAAATTTCTAAGGCGTTTGATTTTTTCTGAAAAAACTGATCGATTTCTTTTATTTTTTTAGAAATATTATGGCTTTGAATAGAGATGCTCTTTCCTAAAACCCTTTTGTTGATTTCACGAGCCTCGTCATAATTTTTGGCATAAACAGCCTCTCGGCAGGCTGGTGTAAAAATCGTAGATGCTCTTTTTTCCAATTGCTTTCGCATAGAGCTTTCCACCGTTCTACAGAAATTTTCAGAAGATAAACCGATGGGAATATCTATAAATACACGTTTTAGATCGGAGTGTAAAGCGATCAATTCTGAAAATTGAGTGACGGCCAAACTAGAAAATTTGTTTTGGTCTTGTAAAATCACAATCCAGCCCAATGGACAGGAATCTATACCAGCTATTTTCATTTTTTAAAAAGGCTTCAGATGATTAATATATAAACCAAAGTTACAGCTATTGAAATTAACGTTTACTCAGGACGGGGCTTTAAATCAAGAACAGCTAGAAGCTTCCTGTCTTCAAACTTGAGGTTGACGCTAACAAAATCAGAATAAAAAAAACCGATATATTTCTATACCGGTTAGTTTGATCCTTGTGGAAGGTTTAAATATGTAAAGCTCTATTGCCTGTCGCGGCAAGCGCTGCTTCTTTTACAGCTTCTGCATAGGTTGGGTGAGCGTGACTCATCCTGGCTATATCTTCTGCACTCGCTCGGAATTCCATAGCTGTCACTGCTTCTGCGATAAGATCGGCTACTCTGGCGCCAACCATATGTACTCCGAGAACTTCGTCTGTCTCTTTATCTGAAAAAATCTTTACAAACCCGTCTACATCTCCACTAGCTCTAGATCTTCCTAGCGCACGCATCGGGAATTTACCAGTGTTATACTTGATGTTATCTTCAATGAGTTGTTCTTCGTTTTTACCGACAGAAGCTACTTCTGGCCAAGTGTAAACCACATTTGGAATAAGGTTATAGTTGATGTGTGGTTTTTGACCTGAGATGACTTCAGCGACGAATGTGCCTTCTTCCTCAGCTTTATGAGCAAGCATTAGGCCTTCAATGACATCTCCTATGGCATAAATATTATCTGCCGTCGTTTGTAATTTCTCATTCACTTTTACCTTCCCATTTTCATTGATTTCAATGCCAGCTTTATCGGCATTTAAACCGTCAGTAAAAGGTCGTCTTCCAACAGAAACTAGGCAGTAATCTCCTTTAAATTCAACTTCTTTACCATTTTTATCATCAGCCTTCACCGTGATTTCATCTCCGTTGCGCTCGACGGATTTCACCTTATGAGAAAGCATGAATTTAGCTTTTTGTTTTTTCATGGCTTTCATCAATTCCTTGCTTTGGTCTTTGTCCATGCCAGGTATGATGCGATCCATATACTCCAAGACAGTAACTTCTGCCCCTAGTCTTTTATAGACTTGTCCTAGCTCAAGACCAATCACTCCACCACCAATCATAATGAGGTGTTTTGGAATTTCTTTTAAGGAAAGAGCTTCGGTAGAGGTGATAATTCGTTCTTTGTCAATATCGATAAAAGGTAAGCTAGAAGGCTTACTTCCTGTAGCGATAATGGTGTTTTTAGCTTCAATTTCAGTCTCCTTACCCGCACCATCAGTAATGATGATGTGTGTTTTGTCTTTGAAAGATCCAATACCTTGGTAAGACTCTATGTTATTTTTTTCCATTAGAAAATCAATTCCTTTGGTGGTTTGATCCACAACACCAGACTTACGTTTCATCATATTTCCCAAATTGACCTTGACTTCTCCAGAAATATCTATCCCGTGTTCTTCAAAGTTTTTTATGGCGTCCTCGTAGTGATGTGAAGAATCTAGCAAAGCTTTAGAGGGTATACAGCCTACATTAAGGCAAGTTCCACCTTTGGTTGCATATTTTTCAATAATGACGGTTTTCATGCCTAATTGTGCACAGCGAATGGCTGCTACATAGCCTCCAGGTCCAGAGCCGATTACGGCTACATCGTATGTATTCATATTACGAATTTTAGTTTCAAAATAAAGTATTACAAATTTACACCTTCTTCATTAAAGGACAATTACTAGGCTAGAAAACCTTGTTAAATTATTGATAGTGATTTTGTTTTTGATAGCTTGACGCAAATTAGAAATACATTAAGAAAACGAGACTAGAAAAATAAACAACCCGTTGAAAACAAGGCTATTGATTATCTAATGTTGATAAAACTCTACTTTTTTATTGTGAAATAAGTCACAAAATTGTAACATTACGTTCATTTTAAATTCTAAACATGAGTGAAGCTTCAAACAATACTGAAGAAATTCAGTCCAATTCCAAGATAAGATTAAGTATTTGGCAAGCCCTTGTCCCAATTATAGCTTTAATAGGTATGCTTGCCTACAATGTATTTATATATGGAGATGATTCCTTAGGAGGTTCTAATCAGTTCATTTTATTGATGGGTGGAGCCGTTGCCGCTATTGTTGGTGTTGTGAAAGGGGTTAAGTTTGAAGTGATGATAGAGGATGTGGCTAAGAATATTAAGGCGACCGTCGAGCCTATTCTTATTTTACTGATGGTTGGAGCACTCGCTGGAACCTGGCTGCTGAGTGGTATTATTCCAACAATGATATACTATGGATTGCAAATTTTAAACCCTACTATATTTTTGGCAGCTACCGTGGTAATTTGCTCAGTGATCTCGATCGCAACAGGGAGTAGTTGGACGACTTCGGCGACCGTTGGGATTGCCTTAATTGGTATAGCTGAAGCGCTTGGAGTATCGGTCGCCATGACTGCTGGGGCTGTCCTCTCTGGCGGATATTTTGGCGATAAACTATCTCCTATGAGTGATACGACAAATTTGGCTCCTGCCATGGCGGGTACAGATTTGTTTACTCACATTAGGTATATGACTTTAACTACAGTTCCTACAATAATAGTTACCCTTATTGCTTTCATTATTATAGGTCTTAATTTAGACACCTCTGGACAAACCAATCCTGAAGAAATCCTGGATTCTATTGACGCCTCTTTTAACATCACTCCATGGCTATTTGTAGTTCCCGTTATAGTGATTGCTTTAATTATAAAAAAGACACCTCCACTTATTGCATTGCTTTTAGGAACATTATTAGCTGCTGGATCTGCACTTATTTTTCAGCCAGATCTCGTTCAAATGATTGGAGGAGGGGAAGCCTTAAACTTTGAAACCGCTTATAGAGGAATTATAAATGCAATTACTGTGGAAATTACCATCCCTTCAGAAAACAAATCTTTACAAGACTTATTTTCTGCTGGTGGAATGGCTGGCATGCTAGGGACTATTTGGTTGATTATCTGTGCCATGGTATTTGGTGGAATTATGGATGCGATTGGAGCTTTGGAAAGAATAAGTGAAGCCCTCTTGAATTTATTTACATCTATTTTTGGTTTGTTTTTTAGTACGGTTACTAGTTGTTTAGTTTTGAATTTAACCGCCTCTGATCAGTATTTGGCCATTGTTGTCCCTGGGAAAATGTTTGCCAAAGCTTATGAGAAAAAAGGGTTAGCCCCTGAAAACTTAAGCCGAACTTTAGAAGATTCTGGAACTGTGACTTCTGTTTTAATTCCTTGGAACACTTGTGGAGCGTATCACAGTGGAGTACTTGGAGTTCCTGTAGCGGATTATTTCTTTTATGCGATTTTTAACTATTTGAGCCCATTTGTCACTCTAATTTTTGCAGCTTTCAACATTAAGATTAAACAATTGACGAAAAAGTAAATTATGAAATTAGATATATTAGCAATAGGAGCACATCCAGACGATATAGAGTTGAGTTGCTCTGGCACCTTAGCTAAAGAAGTTGAAAAAGGAAAAAAAGTTGGGATATTAGACCTTACCCGTGGTGAGCTTGGAACTCGTGGAACTGCAGAAACGCGCGACCAAGAAGCCAAAGATGCTGCTGAAATTCTTGGAGTGAGGATGAGGAAAAACCTGGAATTCAGTGATGGTTTTTTTTCAAATAATACGGCTCACCAATTAGAAATTATCAAAATTTTGCGCAAGTATAGACCTGAAGTTATCCTGTGTAATGCTATACATGATAGACATATAGATCATGGGAAAGGAAGCAGACTTGTGAGTGATGCCTGTTTTTTAAGTGGCTTAAAAAAGATTGAAACGATTTATGAAGGCAACTTTCAAAAGGAATGGAGGCCAAAACATATTTATCATTATATACAGTGGTACGATATAGAGCCAGATTTCGTTGTAGATATTTCTGGTTTTATGGAGAAGAAGCTAGAGAGTGTAAAAGCTTACAAAACTCAATTTTTTGATCAAGGTAGCAACGAACCAAACACTCCAATTTCAAGCTCTAATTTCATTGACAGTGTGACTTACAGAGCTAGAAATTTAGGTCGAATCATAGGCACTGAACATGGAGAAGGATTCACTGTTGAACGCTATCCAGCAGTTGACTCAATTTTAGATCTTATCTAAAAAAAAAATTAAATCAAAAACGCATCACCCAAAAGCCGATCTATCGACTTTTGGGTTTTTTATTTATAGATAATTTCGTAATAATATTTTGCTAAATTGATATATTTATGCAAAATTAATATATATGGATTTTTGTCCTCAATGTCAATCTGATAAAATAGTGAAAAGTGGCATTGTCAATAAGCGTCAACGCTATAAATGTAAATCATGCAATTACTTTTTTACTGTTAATAAATTGGGAAAAAAAATTGATCAGTATTATGTGACTAAAGCGCTTCAGCTTTATTTGGAAGGGCTCACTTATCGTGAAATTGAACGCATTTTAGGAATTTCTCATGTGAGCGTGATGAACTGGGTTAAGAAGTATAACATTCAAAAAGTTCAGAATTTAGATTTTCATCCTACCTACAAAATTTTGAGTCAAAGCGAACTCGGAAATTACTTTTCTCTACCAGAGAATACAAAGGGATCTGGTGTTATTGTCACTGAACTTGGAGACAAATTCATGATCATAAAATGGGAGCGATTTAAAGATTAGCTATACCAGTTACCAAAAATATATATTTAATTTTAATTAACAGATTTATTATTTGAAGTTCGTGCCAAGTTATTAGCAATAAAAAGTTTAAAAAATTAAAAACTTGACACATAATGAGACATTATATTACACTCTTCGCATTATTAGCTTTATTTTTTAGCAACAGTGCATTTTCTCAAGGCTCACCTAATTATAAGGGAGGATTTAAAATTAAGTTTGACGACAACGATAACAAGTATGTTAGAATTTTAACTTGGGTTCAAACGCAAGCTAATTTTTCAGACTCTCGTCCAGACGACCAAGCCGATGTTTCATTTCAATTAAGACGTGCACGATTACTCGTTTATGGTCAACTAGCAAAAGACTTCCTAATTCTAACTCACATTGGTATTAATAGCTTGAATGCTCAGAATATGGATCCTCTAGGAGCCGATGGTGCTCCTCAAGTTTTTATGCATGAAGCTTGGGCACAATACGATATTTCAGATCAGATCACTGTTGGAGGAGGACTTCATTATTGGAACGGTTTGTCGAGATTGAACTCTCAAAGCACTTTGAATTTGATGACATTAGATAACAATAGATCGTCTTGGGCTACTTTAGGACTTACAGACCAGTTTGCCAGGCATGTTGGTGTATTTGCTAAAGGTAATTTTGGAAAGCTTCAATATAACGTTGCAATCAATGAAGCAATTGTGAATGGTCTAGACACCAATCCTTTATCTGATACAAATGCAGTTTACCAAGGTGCTAATATTTTGGGGACTGCTGAAGCTGGAAAAACGTACACAGGTTATTTTGCATATAATTTCCACAATCTGGAATCCAACTTCCTCCCCTATAAAGTAGGGACTTACTTAGGTACTGAGCGTATTTTTAATGTAGGTGCAGGGTTTTTCCATCATCCAAATGGTGCCATTATCGTTAAAGAAAATCAATCTGTTGGTGAGAATGTGAACCTTTTTGCTGCAGATTTATTTTATGACGCTCCCATAGGAGAAAATGGAGCTTCTTTGACAAGTTATGCCGTTTTCCAATCCAATGACTATGGGACCAATTATTTTTTAGGACCCTATTCTTCTGGCGAAATGCTTTACGGACACTTTGGCTATCTTTTGCCAAGTGCAAAATCTACAACTCGTTTTCAACCCTACGTTTCCTATAACTATACTTTTATAGATGCTTCAGATCAGGATAGAACTATTTTTGGATTGGGGATTAACGCCTATCTGAATGGTCATAATTCAAAATTAACTTTAGAGTACAAATCAGAATCATTCGGAACTATAAACCAGAACACCCTTAGCCTTCAGGCTATGATATACTTATAACTATGGATAAACAAACTGACAACAAACAGAAACACGCCTCCGCTTATTGGAGAGAAAACCTCAAATATCTTGCTATACTACTCCCCATTTGGTTTTTAGTATCCTATGGAGCAGGTATAATTTTTAAAGACTGGCTAGACCAATTTCAGATAGGAGGCTTCAATGTTGGCTTTTGGTTCGCACAACAAGGGTCTATCTACGTATTCATCATATTGATATTTGTGTACGTAAGGTTAATGAACAAATTAGATAAAAAATACGGATACGATAAATAAATAAACTATGGATTCTCAATTACTTACTTATATTTTTGTTGGCGTTTCATTTGCTCTGTACATCGGAATAGCGATTTGGAGCAGAGCGGGTTCAACTAAAGAGTTTTATGTTGCTGGCGGAGGGGTTTCGCCTTTAGCAAATGGCATGGCTACTGCTGCAGATTGGATGTCTGCGGCATCTTTCATATCGATGGCTGGTATTATCTCATTCATGGGGTACGATGGTTCTGTTTTCTTGATGGGCTGGACAGGTGGCTTTGTTTTATTAGCCCTATTGCTAGCTCCTTATTTGAGAAAATTTGGAAAATTTACAGTCCCTGATTTTATAGGAGACCGTTACTATTCAAAAACAGCTCGATCTGTTGCTGTTATTTGTGCATTGATTGTTTCTTTTACCTATATCGCTGGCCAAATGCGTGGAGTAGGTGTTGTCTTTTCAAGATTTTTGGAAGTAGAAATTGAAACAGGAGTCATCATTGGGATGATTATAGTCCTTTTTTATGCCGTTTTAGGGGGGATGAAAGGGATTACTTACACCCAAGTCGCTCAATATTGTGTTTTGATTTTTGCTTTTTTGGTTCCTGCAATTTTCATCTCCTTTCAAGCGACAGGAAATCCTATTCCAATGTTTGGGATGGGAGATACGCTGACGAGTCAACCAGACACTTTCATGCTAGACAAGCTAGATGGTTTAAGTCAGGAACTTGGTTTTAGTGCTTATACTGAAGGGTCTAAAGATTTAATAGATGTTATTGCAATTACTCTTGCCTTAATGGTAGGTACTGCTGGTTTACCTCATGTTATCGTAAGATTCTTTACCGTTAAACGGGTTAAAGATGCAAGAAAATCTGCAGGATATGCATTGCTGTTTATTGGAATTTTATACATTACAGCTCCCGCTGTTGCTTCTTTTGGAAAACTTAATTTAATAGAAACAGTAAGCGAGAAAAAGTATTCCGAAATGCCAAAATGGTTTACGACTTGGGAAAACTTGGGTTTACTCGCTTGGATAGATAAGGATTCCGATGGTAAAATTCAATATTTAGGGGCTGCTAAAGAAGGCGGTGATGCCTTAACAGGAATTCCGATATTTTCAGAAAATGAAAGAGGCAAAAGCGGAGAACGTTTAGTTGAAAACCCTTCAAGCAACAAAAATGAGCTTTATGTAGATCGCGATATAATGGTTCTAGCTAATCCAGAAATAGCAGATTTACCTAACTGGGTTATCGCTCTTGTGGCGGCAGGCTGTTTAGCTGCTGCATTATCCACTGCTGCTGGACTTTTATTGGTGATTTCCTCTTCCGTTTCTCATGATCTTATCAAGAAAATGATCAAACCAGATATTTCTGATAAAGCAGAATTAGTCGCTGCGCGTTTAGCAGCTGTAGCAGCTGTAGTTGTAGCAGGTTATTTTGGTATAAATCCACCAGGTTTTGTGGCAGCAGTTGTTGCTCTAGCATTTGGTTTAGCCGCAGCCTCTTTTTTTCCAGCTATAATTTTGGGTATATTTTATAAGCGAATGAATAAAGAGGGTGCAATAGCAGGTATGGTAGTAGGAATATGTCTGATGTTATTTTATATGTTGAAATTCAAATTTGACTTTTTTGGAGGAGGTACCTCAGAAGATTGGTGGTTTGGTATTTCTCCGGAGGGCTTTGGATCTGTTGCTATGTTCGTTAACTTCTTTGTTTCGATAGTGATAAGTAAGTTTACACCAGAACCTCCACTTGAAGTTCAAGAAATGGTTGAAAGTGTAAGAATACCAGCTGGAGTAGGAGAAGCTTCAGATCATTAGGTTTTAGATAAATTCTCAAGAGAAAGTGAATAGAAGCTCGTTCTCTTGAGAATTTTATTTAAATTATGTCCCAATTTAGAGTCAATGAAAAAGAGACATCAACAGAAACTTATTTTTTTAAGCTTGACTTTAATCTTGCTCATTAATATACCGTTTGTCCTCGCTTATAATTCTGATGTTTCGGTTTTTGGATTTCCTTTATTTTACTTTTTCATTTTTATGATTTGGTTGATAAGTGTGGTCATCTCCTTTTCAATCCTTAAAAAATATTCAGATTAATGAGTAAAACTGGACTCATAGCTCTCATATTTACTTATTTAGGAATTTTGTTTCTCATTGCTTTTTTCGCTGAAAAAAATAAAGGGTCAAAGTTAGTTTCACATCCAGCTATTTACGGACTTTCACTTGCGGTTTATTGTTCTGCTTGGACTTATTATGGTAGTGTTGGGATGGCTGCAACATCTGGAATAGAATTTCTTACTATATACCTTGGTCCGGTCATAGCCGCCCCATTATGGATTGTAGTACTCAAGAAAATTATACAACTATCCAAAGCTTATAAGATTTCTAGTATTGCGGATTTTATATCTCTACGGTATGGAAATAGCCGGTCATTGGGTGCTCTGGTTACCTTAGTTTGTCTTGCGAGCATAATTCCTTATATTTCTTTACAGCTCAAAGCGATTTCTGAAACTTTTGAAATTGTTTCTACATCGACAATAGGGATTGAAGGGACATCCGTTATCACAGATTCTACTTTTTATATCGCTCTCATTTTAGCAGTTTTTGCTTCATTCTTTGGAACCTTATCTCTAGATGCTTCCAAAAATCGAACAGGGGTTATGTTTTCTGTCGCTGCTGAATCTATTTTGAAACTTACATTTTTCTTAGTCGTTGGTATTTATGTCACCTTCTATGTATTTGATGGGACTGTAGACCTATATAAACAAGCTGATTTGGACTTAAATTTGAATAAGCTTAGCACCATAAATGGTTTAAATGGTGGTATAAATTGGTACTTTAGTATTGCACTTTCCTTTTTAGCAGTTTTTCTATTGCCTCGACAGTTTCAGACTTCAGTGGTAGAATTCAACAACCGCAAGCAACTTAAAATAGCCATTTGGTTGTTTCCTTTATACTTATTGCTTTTCAATGTTTTTGTAATTTTTATAGCTTGGGGTGGTCTGTTGATTCTTGGAAATGAAGCTAATGCAGATTATTTTACGCTTCTTATTCCCTTGCATTTTGGCGATAAATGGCTTGCCGTTTTAGTCTTCTTAGGGGGACTTTCAGCCGTTATATCTATGGTTGTGGTTTCCACAGTTGCGTTGTCTACCATGTTGAGTAACAACCTCATTATACCCTATGGTTTTTTAAAAAAGCTAACCAATAATAAGTCCTTGAACAATGAGAAAACCATAAAAAACATAAGGCGGCTTTGCGTTTTTAGCTCAATAATTCTTGCTTATTTACTTTATTCGATGTTCAATCCACAGATTTCTCTATTTTCGATTGGGCTCATTTCATTCTTAACTATAGCCCAGCTAGCTCCAAGTTTTTTTATAGGAATGTTTTGGAATAGGGGCTCTGCATTAGGATCCAAAGTTGGAATCTTACTTGGAATGAGTGTCGTTGTTTTTACCTATTTGCTGCCTTTTTTTACTGAAAATATTTTGAATAATAATGAATTTGTAGAGCAGGGATTCTTTGGTGTAGGAGCTTTAAAGCCTTACGCTCTTTTCGGAATCGAACTATTGAACCCTGTAAATCATGCCTTATACTGGAGTTTACTATTGAATACAGGAGTTTACCTAATGTTGTCTGTTCTTAGAAAAGGGAATTATAGAGAACGTAATTACGGTGAGATGTTCGTGAATAGTGAAAGAGTCATTGAACTTAAAGAAGATGCTTTTGTTTGGAAAGGAGAAGCTTATGTGGAGGATATTCAGAACATATTAATACGCTTTATTGGACAGGAAAAAGCCGACAAAGCCTTAAGAGTCTTTAGAAAGAGATACCAAGTAAATCCACAAGAAATTTTGGCAGACGCAAGATTTATAAATTTTTCAGAACGTCTTCTCACCGGAGCAGTAGGAAGTGCTTCAGCCAAAATATTGATTTCTAATGTGGCAAAGGAAAAGCCAGTCTCATTGGTTGAAGTGCTTAATATACTCGAAGAAAATAGAGAAACCATTTCTGTAAATAAATCTTTGGAAAAACAATCTCAAAAATTGATAAAGTTAACTTCAGATTTAAAAATGGCTAATGAAGAACTTAAAATTCAAGATCAATTGAAGGATGACTTTTTAGAGACGGTTGCTCATGAGCTTAAAACACCAATTACTTCTATAAAAGCCAGCTCAGAAGTTCTATCAGATAACGAGGACATGGCGATGGAGCTTCAGCAAAGATTTTTGGCTAATATCATTCAAGATACGGAGCGTTTGAATGTGCTGATAAATGATATTTTAGATTTAGAAAAAATGGCCTCAGGGAGAGATATGTTAACCTTAAAATTCCATCGTCTTGACGAATGCGTTCAAGAGGCTATACATGGAATAAGCAGTATTGCTCAAAGGCAGAATATCGATGTCAGATTTCAACCTGATTCAAATGTAGTATTGGAATTTGACTACAGCAAAATCTTGCAGGTTTTTACTAATTTGCTTTCTAATGCTTTAAAATTTGTCCCTGATAAGAAGGGAGTTATTGAAGTTTTTCTAGAGCACAATTCAGAAGAAATATTATTTACAATAAAAGATAATGGGAAAGGAATTCCAGAAGGGGATAAACACTTAATTTTCAAGAAGTTTTACCAGTCTAAAAATCAAACTTTTAAAAAGCCAACAGGAAGTGGTTTTGGACTAGCCATATGCCAACAAATTGTGGAGATGCATGGAGGAGAAATTTATGCAAATCCAAATCTAAAGATCGGTGCAGAAATTATAATCAAATTACCAAAATCCAAGTCATGAAAAAGATACTACTAGTAGATGATGAACCCAACATCATTATGGCGTTGGAGTATACTTTGAGAAAGAATAACTATGATATCTTTATTGCAAGAGATGGAGAAGAAGCTATTTTGCTTTCAGAGAAGCTACAACCCGATCTCGTTATTCTGGATATCATGATGCCAAAGGTGGATGGTTATGAAGTTTTAGAGTATTTGAGACAACACGAAACCTTAAAATATACAACTCAAACTATTATTATAAGTGCTAAACAAAAAGAAACCGATGTCCAGAAGGCTTTAAGTCTTGGAGCAAAAGAATATATCAAAAAGCCGTTTTCAATGAAAAAGCTTTTGAATACAGTCACTGATTTATTAACACCAAACCATTAAAATATAGCATTATGGATTATAAAGAAGTATATCTAAAAAGCATTGAACATCCAGAGGAATTCTGGCTGGAAGAGTCAAAAAAAATAAAGTGGTTTAAAGCTCCAACCAAAGCTTTTGAGCAGACTTCAGAAGGGATTTACAATTGGTTTCCAGATGGAGAGACCAACCTGAGTTATTTATGTCTAGACCAGCATATTGAAGATGGATATGGTGATGAGATAGCTCTTATATATGATTCTGCTGTAAGGCAGAAGCAAGTCAAGTATACTTACAGCGAAGTTTTAGAAAAAGTATCTAAACTGGCCGGTGGACTAAAAGAATTGGGTGTTGAAAAGGGAGACCGGGTCATCATTTATATGCCTATGATTTCTCACTCTTTATTCAGTATGCTGGCCTGTGCTAGGATAGGAGCTATACACTCTGTAGTTTTTGGAGGTTTTGCTCCAGATGAATTGGCGATAAGAATAGATGATGCGAAACCAAAAGTTATTATTACAGCCACTTCGGGTATAGAAGTCGATAGACTTATTGCCTATAAACCTATGCTAGATGAGGCGATTGAAAAGGCAAAGCATAAAGTTGAAAAAGTAATCGTCTTCAATAGAAAATTAGGAGTTGAATTTGAGGAAAAACCTTATGATATAGATTACTTAGAATTGATGGAAAAGGCTAAACCAGTGAATGCAATTGCCTTAAAATCTCAAGACCCCTCCTATATTCTATATACGTCTGGAACTACGGGTTCACCAAAAGGAGTGGTAAGAGACATCGGTGGTTATGCTGTTGGCCTTAAATTTTCAATGGAAAATATCTATGGCACCAAACCAGGTGATACCTTTTGGGCCGCTTCGGATGTAGGGTGGGTCGTAGGACATAGTTATATAGTCTATGCCCCGATGATTCATAGAAATACGACTATCATTTATGAAGGTAAACCCGTAAAAACACCAGATGCTGGCGCTTTTTGGAGAGTGATAGAAGATCATAAAGTGAATGTTATGTTTACGGCGCCCACTGCGTTTAGAGCTATTAAAAAGGAAGATCCACATGGTGAATTTATAAAAAAATATGATATCTCTTCTTTGAAATATCAATTTTTGGCAGGAGAGCGATGTGATGAAACCACCTTGAAATGGGCGCAGAATCACCTAAAGATTCCTGTAATTGACCATTGGTGGCAAACTGAATCCGGATGGCCTAATGTTGCAAATTTTATGGGAATGGATGCTTTACCAATTAAGCTGGGTTCTTCAGGTAAGCCTGTTCCAGGATATGATCTTGTCATACTTTCTGAAGAAGGCGAGGTTTTACCAGCTAATACAGAAGGTTACATCTGTTCTAAACTACCACTTCCTCCTGGGTTTATGCAAACGCTTTGGGATAATCACGAGCGTTATAAAAATGGCTATTTGAATAAGTTTCCTGGGTATTATTTTTCTGGGGACGGCGGTTTTATAGACGAAGAGGGTTATGTATTTATAACTGGAAGAATTGATGATGTAATCAATGTTTCTGGTCATCGTCTTTCTACTGCGTCTCTCGAGGAAGTGGTGTCTCAACACCCTTCTGTTGCTGAATGTGCAGTAGTTGCCCTACAAGACGCCCTTAAAGGTGAAGTCCCCTTAGCTATTGTCGTTCCAATATTGGGCGATGAAGATTATGAATCTTATAAAATGCAAACTGAAATCGTGCAACTGGTAAGGGATAAAATTGGACCTATTGCGGCATTAAAAAATGTAGTCATCGTTAAACGACTTCCGAAAACAAGAAGTGGTAAAACCTTAAGAAGAACGCTTAAAAAATTGGTGGCTGGAGAACCCTACAAGCTTCCATCTACTATCGAAGATCCGATGGTAATAAGTGAGATTATAGAGATTTTTGATCAACAAAAAATCGGTGCATTTAGTTCTAATAAAAATCAAGTCACACAATCTCTAAAAGCGCTTACCACTAGTTATTATAACATTGATTCGTTAGCAAAATATATCGATGTCTACAGGATTTCTCAAAATGATCCAGAGAATTTCTGGAATACCATTGCAGAAAGAAACTTTGTTTGGAGAAAAAAATGGGATTCCGTTTTAAAATGGAATCGCGAAAAAGCAGAGGTAAGTTGGTTTGAAGGAGCTCAACTCAATATTACTGAAAATGCTATCGATAGGCATTTAAAGACTAGAGGAAATAAAACGGCGATTATTTGGGAACCCAACAATCCAGATGAAGAAGCACTTCATATCACTTATAATGAGTTGTCTAAGCGCGTCAATAAAATGGCGAATGTGTTGAAAAGAAATGGTGTTCTAAAAGGAGATCGCGTATGCATTTATCTACCTATGATTCCGGAGTTGGCTATTTCAACATTGGCCTGTGCTAGGATTGGAGCAGTTCACTCTGTTGTATTTGCAGGGTTTTCAGCGTCTGCACTCTCTTCAAGAATTAACGATTCAGATTGTAAGATGGTCATCACTTCCGATGGGTCATACCGCGGTTCTAAAACTATTGATCTAAAAGGTATTGTAGACGAAGCTTTGGAAAGCACGCCCACAGTAGAATGCGTTTTGGTGGCTAAGCGAACGTTTTCTAAAATTGAGATGACAGAAAATCGAGATGTCTGGCTTCATGAAGAATTGAAAAAAGTAGATGATAAATGTGAAGTAGAAATCATGGATGCTGAAGATATGCTTTTCATACTCTATACCTCAGGTTCTACAGGAACTCCAAAAGGGATGGTGCATACGACAGCTGGATATATGGTATATACTGCGTTTTCATTTAAAAATGTTTTCCAATACAAAGAAAATGATGTGTACTGGTGTACGGCAGATATAGGGTGGATTACTGGCCATTCTTATATTGTTTATGGTCCCCTTCTTAATGGAGCAACAACCTTGATGTTTGAAGGTGTTCCGTCTTATCCAGATTTTGGAAGATTCTGGGATATCATAGATAAATATAAGGTGAATCAATTTTACACGGCTCCAACAGCTATTAGAGCATTGGCTAAGCAGGACATTAAGTTTGTTAATCAATACGATTTATCATCCCTGAAAGTTTTAGGAAGTGTAGGAGAGCCCATTAATGAAGAAGCTTGGAATTGGTACAATGAAAATATTGGCAAAAAAAAGTGCCCCATTGTAGATACGTGGTGGCAAACTGAAACAGGAGGTATTATGATTTCTCCAATTCCTTTCGTAACTCCAACTAAGCCTACTTATGCCACACTTCCTCTACCAGGTATTCAGCCATCTTTAATGGATGAAAAAGGAAATGAAATTAAAGGTAATGGCAGTTCTGGAAGACTTTGCATTAAGCATCCTTGGCCAAGTATGGCAAGAACTGTTTATGGAAATCATCAACGGTATATCGACACTTATTTTTCAGCTTATGAAAATATTTATTTCACTGGAGATGGGGCCCTAAGAGATGAGGTGGGTTACTACCGTATAACAGGTAGAGTAGACGATGTCATCATTGTGTCTGGTCATAATTTAGGAACTGCACCAATAGAAGATGCTATCAATGAGCATCCAGCAGTGGCAGAGTCTGCTATTGTAGGATTTCCTCACCAAGTGAAGGGAAATGCTTTAGCTGGGTTTATCATTTTGAAAAACGATGGAGAATCCAGAAATAGGGAAAATTTAAGCAAAGAAATCAATCAATTAATTTCAAGTAAAATCGGTCCTATAGCCAAGTTGGATCGTGTTCATTTTGTTTCTGGTTTACCTAAAACTCGAAGTGGAAAGATCATGAGAAGAATTATGAGAAAGGTATCTTGCAACGAAGCAGATCAAATAGGTGATGTCTCAACGTTGCTTGATCCTACAATTGTTGATGAGATAAAAGAAAAAGTAGCCCCTTTTTTAAACGAATAATGGGTTGAAATTCGATTTAAGCTGATTTAATGAAACTCATAACCTGTTCACTTAAAGGGAATTGATTCGGAGATGAGTTTCATTTTTTTATTTTTTTTGTTATTTATTGAAATCCTTTTGTAGAATGCAATATTATATTAAATTTGCAATGTCTTAAAAGACAACTGGTGGATGTAGCTCAGTTGGTTAGAGCACTGGTTTGTGGTATCAGGGGTCGTGGGTTCGAGCCCCATCTTCCACCCAAAAAAGTCCTATCGTTTTCGATAGGACTTTTTTATTTAGGTGTATTTATCTCATAATTTTTGAAGGAAAGACGACTGGGCTTTCATGACCGTTTTTTCCAATCGCTGCTACTCCAAAGTAAAAATTATCGATAATAATTCCTTCTAGAGTGACTTCATTCACATTTTCAATATATCTAAAATGATCCCACGTAGGAGAAGTTGTCATTCTCCAGTAAATTTTATAGCCTTTAATATCTTTAGCATCTCTCTGTTTCCATGCAAGTTTTACAGAGGGTTCTACAATACCACCGATCCTTACCTCTGTTGGGGCAGGAGGAGCCCATGCTAAACTAGCCATAGATATAGCATTTACTGCCGTTAATTTTTTATGATAGTCAAAATTGACATAGTCAATTACATCGCCGTATTCAATACCATCTTCTGTTCTGATATCTTGATGCTGACGATTATAATTTTCATGAGCTTCCATAATACGTATCCCTGGGAAGCCTAAATCATTAAAAGGTTTATGATGACCTCCACGACCAAAGCGGTCTAGCCTGTATACCATCATAGGATTCATTTCTGGCATATAGGTTTGAGTTGTTTTATGAACATATCTAGCAAGTTGTCTAGAACTTCCATCTACTTCTCCACCATAAAAACGCTTCATTTGTCTCTCCCTGTCAGTTTCAGTTGGATTATAAGCTTCACTAAAGATCCTAAACGTGCGGTTGTCGATAACTCCATCTAAACCTTCAATATTTCCTATCATATCGTTATTGAGGACTCCAATGATATTCCATTTATTTTCCTTAGCATAGTTAGCTAAAAACTGTCCGCCATACAAACCTTGTTCTTCTCCACTCAGGCCGACGTAAACAATACTATGGTCAAATTCATATTGACTTAAAACTCGGGCAGCTTCCATAGCCCCAGCAATTCCCGTAGCATTGTCATTGGCTCCTGGAGCGTCTGTTTTAAAATCTTGAGTGTCTGACGCCCTAGAATCGATATCACCGCTCATCATAATGTATGAATTTGGATATTTCTTTCCTTTTTGAACTGCTACGACATTAACCACTTCTGCAGTTTTAGGTATTCGATTTCCCATTTCTGGCGTAACGGTTTCACTTTGATAGAAAACAGTAAGGCACTCATCACAGTTTTTTGAAATACGTTCGAACTCTCCTTTGATCCATCGTCTAGCGGCACCAATACCACGAGTATCGCTTTCCGTTTCACTAAAGGTGTTTCGGGTTCCGAAATCAACTAGGTTTTGAACGTTGTATTCAAGTTTTTCAGCTGATACTTCATCCACAATATCATAAATTCTAGTGTCTACTTGGCCGTAAAACAGACTTGTAAATCCTAAAAAGGCAATCGTAATAACTTTTATCATTGTATTTATTTTAAAATTCAATTTACCATAATTTTAGAGGAATAAAAATTTTAAGAGCCAAGGCGGTTTGTTATCTTTGCGCCTTTATAACTATAAAGTATGAAGATTTCTTTCAATTGGTTAAAACAATTCATCAATACAAAATGGTCTGCAGAAGAGACTGAAGTTTTACTTACAGATTTAGGTCTTGAAGTAGAAGGTATTGAAGCATTCGAATCTATAAAAGGTAGGCTAGAAGGTCTCCTTGTAGGTCGTGTAGAATCTTGTGAATCCCATCCAAATGCTGATCGACTGAAGTTAACTAAAGTCAATATTGGCACAGATACATCGCTAACTATTGTTTGCGGAGCTCCAAATGTTGCTGAAGGTCAATTAGTTCCTGTTGCAACCATCGGTACAATTTTATATGATGACAAAGGCGAACCCTGGACTATTAAGAAAGGCAAGATAAGAGGAGAAGTAAGTGAAGGTATGATTTGTGCCGAAGATGAAATAGGGCTTGGTGGAAGTCACGATGGAATAATGGTATTGGAAGATTCATTAATACCTGGAACACCTTTAAATGAAGTGTTTTTGGTTGAAATTGATGAAGTTTTTGAAATCGGTTTAACACCCAACAGAGCAGACGCCATGTCTCATTGGGGAGTAGCAAGAGATTTAAGAGCTGGATTAATTCAAAATGAAATAAACTTACCTATTGATACTCCTTCTGTGAGTAATTTTCATGTTGAAAATAGAAGTAATAGGGTGTCTATTGAAGTGAAAAAATCCAAATTGGCCCCAAGATATTGTGGAGTTACTGTTTCGGGTATTGAGGTAAAGGAATCACCAGACTGGTTAAAAAATAAATTAAAAGCTATAGGAATAAATCCTAAAAATACTATTGTAGATGCCACAAATTATGTGATGCATGAGTTAGGACAACCCATGCATGCTTTTGATTTAGATAAAATTAAAGATCGAAAAATTCAAGTCAAAACTTTAAAGAGTGGGACTAAGTTTACCACTTTAGACGGCATAGAAAGAGAACTTCATGAGGACGATTTAATGATTTGTGACTCACAAAAACCACTTTGTATAGCTGGGGTTTTCGGGGGTCTAGAATCTGGGGTTACAAAAAACACGTCTAGCATATTTCTAGAAAGTGCGTATTTTAATGCTGTGAGTATTCGTAAAACCGCTAAAAGGCACGGTCTCAATACAGATGCTTCTTTTAGATACGAAAGAGGTATAGATCCTAATATTACAGAATTCGCTCTTAAAAGAGCGGTTTTGTTAATTCAAGAAATTTCAGGAGGTCATGTCACTAGTGATGTAGATGATTTTTATCCTAAGAAGATTGAAGATTTTCAGGTGTTTCTAACTTTTGATAAAATAAATCATTTGATAGGACAGGAAATTGATTCTGGGGTCATTAAAACAATTCTCACCTCTTTGGACATCAAGGTAAACAATGTTTCGGAAAGTGGATTGGGACTTACTATTCCAGCTTATAGAGTAGATGTGCGAAGGGAAGTGGATGTTATTGAGGAGATTTTGAGAGTATATGGGTATAATAATATTGAATCTGATAGCAAGTTTAATGTTTCTGTTGCCAACTCATCTCCTTACGACGACTATAAAGTCCAAAATAAAATAGCAGATCAACTTGTGTCTCAGGGTTTTTATGAAACGATGGCTAATTCTTTGACGACCAAATCCTATGTAGATTTAATCGACGACCTTAAGGAAGAACATAATGTAAGTATTCTTAATGCTTTAAGTTCCGATCTTGGCGTTATGAGACAATCTATGTTATGTTCTGGTTTGGAATCTTTGAGCTATAATATCAATAGAAAAAGTACCGATTTAAAATTCTTTGAATTTGGTAAAACCTACCACAAATTCAACCCAGATTATAAGGAGCTTAAGCACTTGTCTTTATTTCTGACTGGTTTTAAATCTTCTAAGTCTTGGACCAGACCTCAAGAAACGACTAGCTTTTTTGAACTCAAAGGAATTTTAGCGAGTATTTTTGAAAAACTTGGTATAACAGACCTTTCCTTTCAGACTGTAGAATCTTCATTGTTTTCAGAAGGTCTTATGGGTAAAATAGAAGCTCAAACTATTGTTGAATTTGGAAGAGTAACCCCTCATATTTTAAAGTCTTTTGATATTGAACAAGAAGTTTTATATGCAGATGTTCACTGGGATGCCGTCTTAGAGGTCATTCAAAATCATCACTTAAAAATAAAAGACATACCTAAGTATCCGTCTACTCAAAGGGATTTTGCATTACTTTTAGATAAATCTGTAAAATTTGATGATCTTAAAACAGTGGCCTTCAAAACAGATAAGACTATTCTTAAGGAGGTAGATTTATTCGACGTTTATGAAGGAGACAAATTGCCTGAAGAAAAAAAGAGCTATGCGCTTAGGTTTAAATTTATAGATGAAGAGAAAACACTTACCGATAAGCAGGTGGATAAAGTCATGACTAAACTCCAAAATCGATTTGAAACTGAATTCGGTGCTAGTTTAAGATAAGTTGACTTTAGACGATATTTAAATCCCTATTTGTTTTTCGCTGAGACGTTTTTTGTTTTCAATATAAATTATATTGAAATAGATTTATAAGATGACCAGCATAGATATATGAGTAGGTTTTTTTATATCCTGTACATGGCAAAGTCATAATTAAAGAAGGAAAGACTTTAAGGTTAAGATCCAGAATTTTTTGTTGCAAACCTGAAATGTTGGCTAGAGAAAAACCCTAATAAAGAGGTTTTAGCAGAAGGAAGGGGAGTCTATAATTTCATACGTTTACAAAAAAGCTGATCCTTGATTGAATATATACTTATTACATGTTAAAATTCAGAGATGCAATTGTTTGAACATAACTAAGGTATTACTTTTATATCCAAAGATGTAAATGATATATGATGTTTCCAAGAACAAACCTTAAAGATCAACTCGATAGAGTAAAATTTAAAAAGACTTCCAATGAAAATATTCTAAAGGAAGTTGAATCTATTTTCAGCAACGTTGATGCTGAAAACACCATTATTTTGAATAAAATAGCCTCCGGCGACGATATAAATTTCAATAATTTTAATACCGACAAGTTAGAGTCAAGTAAAATTTACCATATCAACCAGATTGAACAAATTTGTATCAATTATAGATTGAGGTTTTTGGATTCTAAATATTTCAAAGGTAAATTACCATACGAAGCTATCTCCAAGATTAAAACTTTAGAAGAACAGCATGAGACAGACTTAAAGGGTTTTAAAATTATGGCACCCTCTAAATTGTTTAAACTTGAAAATGCAGATGATCCTTTGTTATTTGCGCCTATCGGAAATGATTATTATTATTTAATTCACAAATGGGGAAACGATCTAAGTCCATTTCGTCGCATAATGATGTGGCCTTTTAAAACTTTCGAAAACTTTATATTTTTCGCCTTGTTTTCAGCTCTGATCTGTACATTTTTAGTTCCTAGTGGTTTTTTTATGGACGAAGATAACCTTACAACAGAATTTATATTGCTTTATTTATTTATGTTTAAATGGATAGGTGGGGTCTCTATTTTTTACGGTTTTTCAAAAGGCAAAAATTTTAACACTGCAATTTGGAGAAGTAAATATTATAATGCTTAAAATTGCAATATGATTATTTTACAATTCATAAAATATCAATTATCACCCGCAATGTTTTGCGGGTTTCTTCTTAAGTCCTACAAAAAGAGACTTAAAACAATCCTGTTTTCCAGAAAACCACAACGTAAACACTGTAAGATTTCAAAGAAACGCACTTTGAAGTCTAAGATAGCAGTGTAATTTCTTTTCAACTTATATCTACTATTTAGATCCGATTAAATTAATTTTAACCGCAAAACCCTTATATATTTAAATTTTTTTACAAATGACACATGCAAATCTTTTAGAAGTCACCCAACAGTTTGGGAGTCCTGTTTATGTTTATGATTCAGAAACGATAATAAATCAATATAAACGCCTGACAGAAGCATTCAAAAAAGTAAAACATTTGCGTTTGCATTATGCAGTTAAAGCCCTTTCAAATTTAAGTATTCTCCGCTTGTTTAATCAGTTGGGAAGTGGTCTAGATACAGTCTCTATACAAGAAGTAAGACTTGGTATAGCTGCTGGGGTGAATCCTGAAAAAATTATATTTACTCCCAATGGCGTCTCCATGGGGGAGTTGGAAGAAGCTGTAGATTTGGGAGTTCAAATTAACATAGATAATTTGCTTATTCTAGAGCAATTTGGAACGAAACATCCAAAAATTCCTGTTTGTATTAGAATAAATCCACACGTCATGGCTGGCGGAAACACCAATATTTCTGTAGGTCATATCGATTCTAAATTTGGTATCTCCATACATCAAATGCCTCATGTATTGCGTATTGTTGAAAATACAGGAATGACTATCAACGGAATTCACATGCATACTGGTAGTGATATTTTGGATATTGGGGTTTTTCTTTATGCAGCTGAAATTTTATTTGATGTTGCTGCTAAATTTCAGAATCTTGAATTTTTAGATTTTGGAAGTGGATTTAAAGTTCCTTACCATGAGGGAGATATCGAAACAGACGTAGAAGAATTAGGTACAAAATTGACAAAGCGTTTCAACGAATTTTGTAAATCCTACGGTAAAGAGTTAACCTTAGCCTTTGAGCCAGGTAAATTTTTGGTAAGTGAAGCAGGTTTCTTTTTGGCCAAAGTTAATGTTGTCAAGCAAACAACTTCAACAGTGTTTGCTCAAATTGATTCTGGTTTCAATCATTTAGTTCGGCCAATGTTTTATGGTTCTAACCATGACATTATAAATATATCCCACCCAAAGCGCAACAAAAGATTTTACTCAGTTGTCGGTTACATCTGCGAAACTGACACTTTTGCCAATAATAAAATGATTACTGAAATAAGCGAAGGTGATATACTAGCTTTTAAAAATGCTGGTGCCTATTGTTATTCGATGGCGAGTAACTATAATTCTAGATTTAGACCCCCAGAGGTTTTATGGCATAAAGGTAAAGCTCACCTGATTAGACAGCGAGAAACTTTTGATGATATCGTCAGAAACCAATTGGAAGTAGCACTTTAAAGAAATTTTATTTTATTAACACATGAGAAAAAGATAGAGATTTAAACTCTATCTTTTCTTGTTTTCGAAATTCTCTAAGCCTTGTATCAACCAGCTAAGATAGGCCTTAGACGAAGATTCATAAGCAATCGTTTTATTTAAAACCTCTAGTTTTGGAGATAATAAAACATAATAAGGTTGTGAGTTGTTCTTAAAATTTAGCGTTTGAAAGGTGGCCCATTTATCTCCAATAGTTCTTATTTTTTTAACAGTGCCATTTTTTCTTTCAAAATTGAATTGGTTATCATCGCTGAGTTTAGCTTTGTCGTCTACGTAAAGAGAAATCAGAATATAGTCGTTTTTGATAGTTTCGTAAACTTCGGGAACACTCCAGACTTGTTCTTCCATTTTCCTACAATTCACACAGGCCCAGCCTGTAAAGTCCAGTAAAATAGGCTTATTCTCTTCCTGAGCAACTTTTAAGCCTTCATCAAAACTTTTATAGGCTTTTAGCCCTAGTGGTCCATCAGTATCTTTTTCATAGACGCTATAAAAAAGAGGAGGAGGGAACCCACTGATTAATTTCAGATTGGCAGAAGGTGAATTGGTTAACCCCGGAATTAGATAAACGACAAAAGCTAATGTTATGATACCTGCAAATAATCTGCCTTTGCCCAATCTTTGTAGAGGGCCATCGTGTGGAAACCTTAGTTTTCCAAACAAATACAACACCAAGCCAATACCTATAAGAATCCAAATCCCTATAAAAACTTCTCTTCTTAAAATTCCCCAATGTTGCACGAGGTCTGCATTGGATAAAAACTTAAAAGCAAGTCCCAATTCCAAAAAACCAAGGACAACTTTCACAGTATTCAGCCAGCCACCGCTTTTTGGTAACGCATTAAGCCAATTGGGAAATAAGGCGAACAGAGCAAAAGGAAGGGCAAGCGCCAAGCCAAAACCTCCCATGCCAAACGTGAGCATAGTAGCTCCACCATCTGAAGATAGAGAACCTCCTAACAAGGATCCTAAAATAGGGCCCGTACACGAAAAGGAAACCAAAGCTAAAGTGAGTGCCATAAAGAATATCCCGACAACACCTCCAACACTTGTTGCTTTCTGGTCTAGGCGACTACTCCAAGAATTGGGAAGTGTAATCTCATAATAACCAAAAAAGGAAAAGGCAAAAATCATAAAAATGACAAAAAATGTCACATTCAAGTAGGGATTGGTTGAAATATTATTTAAAATTTCAGGATTTACAGAATCGAGAAGATGAAAAGGAATACTCAATAGTAGATATATCAAAAAGATAAATGCTCCATATAATATAGCATTGATCAATCCTAACTTTTTGGTTTTTGCTCCTTTGGTAAAAAAGGAAACAGTGAGCGGAATCATAGGAAATACACAAGGAGTGAGCAAAGCTATAAGTCCACCAACAAAGCCTAGAAGAAATAAAGTAAGATTGGAGTCATTGGGTTCATCTGAATTCAATTTATAGTCGCCTTTGCCTAAAAGATTTAATTTTAAGGCATTAGCATTAGTTTTATCCTTGTTTCTTATCTCTATGGATTTGGTCTCAGCGAGTTGTAAAATAGAGTTTTGCACCTTAAAATTAAAACGTTGCTGATCTTGCGGCAGACACATTACATCATTACAGATCATAAAAAGGATTTCCAGATCTAGAGTTGTAGTTTCAGCTTTAATCCTGAAATCTTGTTCAAAAACAGCCCTATCTTTAAAGTAGGTAAGATTGGTTTCAAAGATTTCGTCAAATTTTGTAATGCCTTGAGGTCCTTGTGTGGGTCCTAACTTTTCAAGTTTGTCGGAATCATATCCAAAATTAAATTCAGTAGGGATCGGGCCATTTTCATCTTCTCCGAGTTCTTTTTGAGACGGTAAATGCCAAGTTGGGTCCATAGTCGCTACTACTGAAACGGTATAAACACTATCTGAAGTTTTTTTAACAGAAGCCTTCCATTTTGAAGGGTTTTCGGTAGCCACTTCTAATGATAAACCAAATTGAGCCCATGTGGTTGAGCTGATGAGCAAAGCCAAGGAAAAATACGAAATCTTTTTAATCATTCTTTAAGTTCGATTTTAAGGATGTTTTGAGTGTTCTTTTCTACTTTATATCTGTGATCTGTTCGCAAATTTAGTACCCAAATAATATCACCATTATAATTGCAAAGGACAAGTTGAGAAGATTTATCTACAGGACTTATTTTTTCATCTTTAAGAAAATCACTCAGTTTTTTCTTCCCTTTCATTCCAAACGGATAAAAATAGTCTCCATTTTGAACTGGTCTTAGACTTAAGGGAAACTTAAGTTTTGATTTATCAAAATAAGCAAATTGTTTCCCTTTTTCTTCCAATTTTTTGTGGTCTTGAAACTCGAGTTTGGAGTTGATCATACGCACAACTTTGTCGCTTTCTTCAATAGTAATCGGTTTAATTTCCTCTGTATATAATGCTGCTACAGTTAATTTATTTCTGTCTTTTACAAGTTGATGTGTAGGAGATTTTACAATTTTTCCAGTTTGTGCATCTAATAAATGATAGACATCCTCCCATTGTGTAAATCCAAAACCCTCTAGCAACTGATATAAAATTCCACGTGGATTGGGATGCGTTTTTAGTTTTTCTATATCAATATTAAAGCGGTTAGCTTCTTCGCTTACCAAGTCTTGGTGAAGTAAAGCCGTATAGTCTTTAATTAAGTGTTCGGTTTGTTTCAATTTTATGAGAGTAGATTCAAAACTCTCAAGGAATTGAGAGTTTAATTCCAGTAATGAGGGAACAATTTTATGTCTAATTTCATTTCTCAGGTATTTTGTAGACGCATTACTCTGGTCCTCTCTCCAGTATATGTTATGCTTTATGGCATACTCTTTTAGCTCAGCCTTAGAGAATTTTAAAAGCGGTCTTAGGATGTGGCCATTTCGGTGTGGAATACCTGTTAGCCCTTTTAAACCTGTACTTCTACTTAGATTGATGATGAACGTTTCTAGATCATCATTTAAATGGTGTGCGGTAAGTAGATAGTGATGGGAAGTAGTTTCAATCAATTCTTGAAACCAATCGTATCGCAATTTTCTAGCGGTAACTTGAATAGAGGATTTAGTTTCTTGGGCAATGCTTTCTGTCTGAAAAGTCTTAATAAAAAATTCACATTTTAACCTAATCGATAGGTTCTTTACAAATTCTGCATCCCTAGTGCTATCTAATCCTCTAAGCTGAAAATTACAGTGTGATAAACCAAAATCTAAATGTAAAGAGTTGCACAAATGAGCAAGAACCACACTGTCTAAACCCCCGCTTATCGCAATGAGAAAAGGAGTAGTGAGAAGTTCTGGAAATTCAGATTGAATATGGGATTTAAATCGATCTTGCATGACATAAAAACTTCAAAATTAAGCTTTATTAGTCTTCTTTTCAGAAACAGCGGAGGTATTAACAGCATATTGTAATGCTTTCCCTTTCAATAAACACTCTTCGTATTCCTGTTCTGGATTGGCCAAGCTTGTGATGGCACTACCTACCATATAAGAAAGGTATTTCTTTTCAGAATTATACAGCAAAGTTCTTATAACGACATTAAAATCGAAGTCACCCTTGGGAGTGATATAGCCAATGGCACCACTATAGAGTCCTCGTTTGGTAGATTCATTATGCTCTGCTATTTCCATAGCAGATAGTTTAGGGGCTCCTGTCATACTTCCCATTGGAAATAAAGATTTCAGGATTTCCGCTGTAGAAAATTCTGGCTTTACTTGGGAACTTAGTGTAGATATCATTTGGTGGACTTGCTCATAAGAATAGACTTTACACAATTCTTCAACATTAACTGAAGCTTTTTGAGCTGTTTTGGACAAGTCATTTCTGACTAAGTCAACAATCATCACGTTTTCTGAAATCTCTTTGGGATCGATTTTAAGTTGAGCTTTCAACTCTTCATCTTCTTCACGTGTGTTTCCTCTTCGAGCGGTTCCTTTGATAGGTTGTGAAATCAATTGTTGATTTTTTTTCATCAAAAAACGCTCAGGACTGGCTCCCATCGCATAGTAATTTTCCAATTTAAGATAACTTGAAAACGGAGCTTTAGAAATAGAATTTAAACTTTGAAAAGTCTTTACAGGATCAATATTTGAGTTTTCAGCATAGAACTCTTGACAAAAATTCACCTCATAAATATCTCCTCTTTGAATGTGTTTTAAAATGGATTGAGCCTTCTCGATATAGTCCACTTTGTTCCATCTCGGTGTAAACACAACAGGGTCTAAATACTTCTCTTCAACGGAGTCAAAATTTAAAATAGATTGTAGATCTGCCTCTATCTCATCATCGACAAGTTTGAGATAATGAGCTTCTATAGTTTCTCCTTTTAAAATCCAGATTTTCTTAGGTTGAATGAAATACAATTCTGGAAAGTTGAGTTGGTCTTGATTCTGAGAAGTCAGATGTTCAGTATCATTCTTCAAGTCATAACTCATATAACCAAATAACCAATCTTGAGTAGTGTGTTGGTATTCGTTTAGCCTTAAGAAGGCTTCATTGTCATCAGATTTAATGGCAGTGAAGGCTTCAACTGCCATTAAAGCCTCAAAATTTTGATGCTCTTGTCGATTTTGATTAGAGTCCAAATAGATGGCTTCTTCAAACTGATTTCCCCAAAGCATCAATTTGTTTTTAAAATCTTGTGGAATGGATATATGAAAGGTCTTTAGTGTTCTCAAGCTGGGTTCAAATCGTTTTCAAAATTGGATACAGAATCTTTTAAGGCCTTAGCAAAATCTGCACTTAAACCAGATTCACTAAAATTATTTTGAAAGGACGGTAAGCTAAAATGATCTACAATAATTCCACCGAATTTTTCAAAGTTAGTTTTTGTATAGTCCAAAGAAAATTTAGCACCTCCTTGTCCAGGGGATGTCCCTATTAACAATATTTTTTTGTCTTTGAGATACTTAGGATCTGTTCTCGACAGCCAATCTGTTATGTTTTTAAAAAAAGAAGACATTGTTCCATTGTGTTCGTTAACAGACACAATAAGAGCAGAGGCGGCATCAATTTCAACTTTTAAAGATTTAATATCATCTGGGATACCAGAAGTTTTCTCGATGTCTTCTGAAAAAATGGGAATAGACAGCGTTTTTAAATCGATATAATCGACACTCTCTTTTACCAAAGAGTTTAGTGTGTATTGAAGTAATTGATCGTTGATAGAGGTGGACGAATTCGAGCCTGTAAAAGCTATAATTTTACTCATAATATTTTTTTTGTAAAAGTACGTATAAAAGAAAAATCCACTATTTCATTTTTAAAAATAGTAGATTCTATAAGTTTTGTTTAAAAGTTAATTAAGATAAATCAAGCATCGTTTCAAAGAGGGATTCTTTTGCATCAAATTTAAAATAAAATCTTTAAGTTCTATAAGTTCATAAGGCAGTAAACGCTCAGTTGCCTTTTTAAGTTCTCTACAAAATAAATTTGTATCAAAACTCACTTTTTTTAAAACCTCTTTAGTGTATTCAAACATGGCTCTTGGCATGGTAATATGTTTAATAGTTAAGTAGATTTATATCATATAATTTTATTACTTAAATATAATATTTTTTGAAATAGCATGTCTTAAAATTTTAAGCTAAAAACGTTATTTAATATATAAATTTCATTTTTTTCGCAGCGTCCATAGGAATTTGAATTCAGAAACAATATCCCCATTTTCATTTTTAGCGATAGAAGTCATCCAGAATTTTTGTCCCTCAGGTTCAGTGGCACATTTCTTTACACTACTCCTTACCAAATCACCATCTAAACAGGTAAATTCTATTCTTCCAGTTGCTTTTTTATGAAAAGCTGATGTGTTTTCAGCAACTAACATAGAAATTTTAAGGTTGCTTTCATTAATCTCTTTCATCACAATTGCTCCTGTACTTAATTCTGCTGCCATGGCTTGTACTGCAAAATACATGCTTCTAAAGGGATTTTGATTCATCCATTTGTGAGTGGCAGTTGTTGTACAAGAAGTATCATCAATATGTTTTAATCGCACACCACATAGCCATGCAGATGGTAATTTAGTGAGTAAGAATAAATTGATTTTGGAGGGGGTAAGTTTCATTTTATAAATTTTCCATTCTACAATTTACTTAAATTAATTTCCTTATCATGATTTATCATCTTTTTATTTCTGACTTCGTTGTATTTTTCTTTAACATTTCAATGTGCTAAAAATGAAGGTATTGAATAAAATATTTTACAGTTAATTTCACTTTTAATTTTTTATAAAAGTTAAAATAAAGTTAATGTATAATACTCTGTATAGCATAGTAGTGTTTAAAAGATATATCTTCGTCCTATACTTTTATATTTTAGGATCAAATGAAGATAGAAAACACAAAAGCTCAAATGCGAAAGGGAGTTTTGGAATATTGCATCTTATCGGTGTTAAGTCATAACGATGCTTATGTTGCAGAAATTCTAGACACTTTGAAGTCCGCAAAACTGTTAGTAGTTGAGGGAACGATTTATCCACTACTAACTCGATTAAAAAATGCCAATTTATTATCTTATAGGTGGGAAGAATCCACAGGAGGACCACCGAGAAAATATTATGGATTGACAGAAGATGGAAAGGAATTCTTAGACGAACTCTCAACCACATGGAATGAACTTAACTACGCAGTAATAACAATTACTTCTAAAAAAAACACAGACAATGAATAAAACAATAAACATCAACTTAGCAAATGTGTTTTTTCATATTGATGAAGACGCTTTTAAAAAACTCGATAGCTATCTTAAAGCAATTGAGCGCTATTTATCTAAAGAACAAAGTAAGGATGAAATTTTGCAAGATATAGAAGCTCGTATTGCAGAGTTATTCACAGAGTCAACGGCTCAAGTCAATCAGGTGATTACAATGTCTCAAGTAAATGCCATGATTGGTATAATGGGAGAACCAGAAGCTTATATGATGGAAGATGATGAAGAACCTTCTTCACCTACGTCACCAAAATTTAAAGCACCTAGAAAACTTTATAGAGATCTAGAACGGAAATATGTTGGTGGAGTTTCCGCAGGTCTCAACCATTATTTAGGAATCAACACACTTTTAATTAGACTTTTTTGGGTGATTTCTGCTTTCTTTTCAGTTGGAGGTACAGTCGCTATTTATGTGATTATTTGGATATTGATTCCAGCCGCCAGGACTACGGCTCAAAAGCTGGATATGCAAGGAGAACCTGTGAATTTGTCCAATATAGAGCGTAAAGTGAAAGAAGGATATTCCAAATTTGCTGATAAGGTGGGAGATATCGATTACGAGAAATATGGACAACAAACCAAATCCGGACTGACTAAATTTCTAGATGGCTTAGGCGAAGTTTTGAGAGCTTTAGGGGTTTTCTTATCTAAATTTTTGGGAATCATTCTTCTGCTCATCTCAGGGCCTGTTCTTATTGGTTTGTTGATTTTTTTATTCAGTTTTGGAACCATATCCGTATTTGAATTAGGAGATTTTTCACAAATAGAATTTTTTGTTCTTGGCATTCCCAATTGGATTCAAATTGTTTTGTTCTTTTTAGTCGCTGCTATTCCCTTTTTCTATTTGCTTATTCTTAGTTTGAAATTGATTTTTTCTAATCTAAAATCAATTGGTAAAGCAGCTCACATCACCTTAATTGGTATTTGGGTCTTATCCGTAATAGTCATCACAACATTAAGTGTGAAAAAGCAACTAGATGTAAGTTATGATGCTGAAGTTATCGAAGTTATTGATTTAGACATCCCCTCTGGTGATACCTTGCAAATAAGAATGAATCCTAATCTTATGTTTTCTGAAATTTTAAATCAAAGCAAAAAATCCAAGATTGTCAAAGATGAATTTGATAATGAACGCTTATATAATTCAAATATTCACGTAAATTTTAAATCGACTTCCAATGATGAATTAAAATTAAGGTTAACCAAAAAAAGTTATGCTTCAAGCAAAGCTAAAGCTAAAGAAGGAGCCTCTTTCATAGATTATAAATACAATCTGGAGGATAATGTTCTAAAACTTGATAGTTATTTACTTTCCAATCCTGAACCAACGGAGCGGAGCGCAAAAGTAGAAGTAACTATCTATATTCCAGAAAATCATGTCATCTACCTAGATGAAAATTTAAATAATTTTAATAACCGTAGAAACCTCAATCGATCCAAGTACAATCATTATTTAAACTATAAAAATGATGATTGGGAATGTCTAGATTGTATCACTACACCAGATACTCTTTCAACTCAAAACTAAATCACTATGAAAACTATTTCCATTTTATTCTTGGCTGTTTCTTGCTTATGCATCACAAGCTGTAAATTCAACATTAATTACCCAGGCGGAATTGAAGGCGAAGGGGATGTGATCTCAGAACGCTTTGATCTGAAAAGCTTTAAAAATCTAGAATTAGAGCGTGGTTGGGAAGTCATCATCATTCCTTCTTCAACTAATTATATGCTAGTTGAAGCTAATGAAAACCTTTTTGAGGCTCTCGAATTTGAGATCGATTCCGGAACACTTAAGATAGGAGCTTCCAAGTCTATTGGAAAAGCAGAGGCTAAACTCATTACACTTTATTTTTCTGAAAATCTAGAACGATTGGAAGTCTCTAGTGGAGTTAAGTTGACATCTTTAGATGACTTAATATTTAAGAATTTAATAATGGAATTATCCAGCGGATCCAATGTCGAACTATCTCTAGAATTGAAGAGTCTAAACTTGCAAACATCAAGTGGGTCTGTAGCATCCCTTAGCTTAAACTCAGACGACTTATCAGTACAAAGTTCTAGTGGTTCTATGGTCTCCATAGAGGCTAATTCCATTACTACAACAGCGAGTGCTTCTTCTGGTTCTTCGATAACCTTAAGAGGAGAAACTAACCAATTGGATGTAAATTCATCCAGTGGATCTGGCATAAATTCCAAAAATTTTGAAGCGAATAATGTTGTAGCTAAGGCAAGTTCAGGCTCTAGCATTTCTATTTATCCTCTAGAACGATTGGAGGCAAATAGCAGCAGTGGAGGGTCTATTTCTTATTACAACACACCATCTGAAAATCTTATTGTAAACGAATCGAATTCAGGAGGAAGTATAAAATTAAAGCGATAAATAGTCATTTAAAAACAACATACTATGGTAACCATTTTAAAACTTATTATAATTCTAGTTCTTAATTATCTAGATTGTATTTAATCCTTCTCATAGTTTTCATTGAAGGCTGAAGGTAGCAATTGAGGGATAAATTTAATGATAATCGGTAATAGAACACCACCACCTGGAAGAGCAAAAATTGCTAAAGACGGGATGCTTTTGAAGATATCATAAAGCTGAGCCTTAACTTTTACTTTTTCTTCTGAACTGAGTTCTCTCTTGGTAGATTGTGAGATTAAATAAACCAGCTCTTTACTTTGCATGATTTCCTTGGATAATCGATTCTTGTTGCGAGAAAGCAACAATTTGACTGCCTTTTGATTGTTCTTGTAGAAATGATTTAAAGGATTACTGAAATGGAAATAAGCAATATTTTTTTTGTGGAAAAATACAAATTCAAAGAGAAACTCTACCGCAGTCTGTATATGATGATCTTTTAAATCTAACTGAGACCCAAGTTTAGATAAAAAACTCAATTCATGAATTTCAACTTTTTCATCGCTATAGATAGCCATACACGTTAGATCAAGTAAATACAAACTTCCAGTATGATCCAATGTTTGACTGTAGCGGATGTCTTCAATCTGCTGGGCGTCTTTTTCAGTTTGGAAACTATACCTTAAGGAACTTTTTAATAATTTCAAGATAAGAGTATCGTAAGAGGTCTGAGAGACTTTTTGACCTAAGGCAAGATAAACCGTAGACATAATGAGATACTCTAGAGATTTTGCATACTCACTTGGGGGTATTGAACTAATCAAGGTTTTGTTATACGTCAATACATCAGTAAATATCAATGCGTTAGTGATAATATGACTGAAATTTTTCTGAATTAATCCCTCGTTGGTTTGAACTCTTTTGTGAATGAGTTGTTCCAGTTTTTGTTCAGGTTTAGATTTTAACTTGAAGATAGATCTTAAATAATTTCTTTGCGAATAGATGGCTTCATAAAACCCCGTTATTCTGGTGATAATTTCATTTGAGGGTTCATCACCAAAAGCCTTATGGTCAATATAAACCAGCGCCACAAAAAGATTAATTTTTGCAAGTTCTTGCTGAGTATACTTGAGCTTACTATTTAAAGGAATTAAAGCAGTCTGACTAGAACCATAAATAAATCCAGATCGTCTCAAAGCTTCATAAAAAAAATCTGGATCTAGCGAAAGTAAATCGCTTTCCGCAATGCTATGTAAGCATTTAGTAAGCCAACCTGATGCAGAAGGATTCATGTGACAAAGGAACTATAAATTGATATTTAATCGTTAGACTTTAAGTAAAAAAGAGTCCAATTGGACTCTTTTAGATTAATTAATATTTTAGTGTAATATTTTAATTGGAGTAAATCTTATTGTAAAGATCCATATATCTTTCTTTTATAACTCTTCTTTTCAATTTCATAGTAGGAGTCAGGTGTTCTTTTTCGATGCTCCAAACATCAGGCGTAAGTTCAAATCTTTTGATCTTCTCCCAGTTTCCAAATTTCTGATTGTAAAAGTCAATTTCTTCCTGAACTCTGTCAATTAATTCTTGGTGTGTTACCATTTCAGACAATGTACTACCAAGATGAAGGTTTTTGCGTTCTCCCCATTCTTTAGCAAATTCTTCATTCAATTGTATAAGAGCAGCAGGCATTTTTTGACCTTCACCAACGACCATAATTTGTTCTATAAATCGAGATTGTTTCATCACATTTTCGATAATTTGTGGTGCAACATATTTACCACCAGAGGTCTTAAACATCTCCTTCTTGCGATCGGTGATTTTTAAGAATCCTTGTTTATCGATTTCTCCTATATCTCCAGTATGGAAAAAACTATTATTTATGACTTCGTCTGTTTTTTCTTTGTCTTTATAGTAGCCCATCATGACTTGAGGACCTTTAACTAGAATTTCACCATCTTTTGCAATTTTAACTACGGTTTCTGGAAGGGGAAGACCTACCGTACCAATTTTGAAACCACCATTTCTCATATCGTTAACAGCAACAACAGGTGAAGTTTCAGTCAATCCATATCCTTCCATAACACTTATTCCAGCGGCATTGAAGACTCTGGCCAGACGCGGTTGTAAAGCTGCACTCCCAGAAGCGATGACTTTTAGGTTTCCACCTAAGGCTTCTTGCCATTTGACAAAAATTAATTTCTTGGCTAGTTTGAGGCGCGTTTCGTACCACCAGCCATTAGCACCATAGGGTTGATATTGTAAGCCTAGTTCAACGGCCCAGAAAAAAAGGTTTTTCTTTATTCCCGTAAGATCAGTTCCTTTAGCGATAATCTTATCGTACACTTTCTCCAAAAGTCTTGGCACAGCAGACATTACATCTGGTTTAATTTCTTTTAGATTATCACTTATAGTTTCAATAGATTCGGCAAAGTAAACACTCACACCACTAAATTGATACATATACTGAAGCATTCTCTCGTAAATATGGCAAACTGGTAAAAAACTTAAGGCTTTTGCACTTCCCAATTCTAAAGGTAGTCGGGTTGAGCTATGGAGGGCATTGCTAGCAATATTTTTGTGAGAAAGCATGACCCCTTTTGGACGGCCTGTGGTTCCCGACGTATATATTAAAGTTGCTAAATCGTTTTCGGTAACCTTGTCCATAAGAGATTGAACCTCGGATTGATTACTTTCATCGGTTCCAAGTTCCAAAACCTCAGACCAATTTTTAGCGCCATCAACGTCATCAAAAGTATAAACTTCTTTTAAGGATTTTACTTGTCCTTTTATGGCCATGACTTTGTCATACACCTCTTTATCGGAGACAAAGCAAAATTTAGATTCACTATGATTTAAAACATAAGCATAGTCTTCTTGACAAATAGTGGGATATATAGGCACATCTTGAGCACCAAGTTGCATTATTCCAATATCCATGATATTCCACTCTGTTCTGTTGTTGGTAGAAATAAGGGCTATTTTATCATTGGGTTGCACACCAAGTCTCAGTAAACCTCGGCTTATTTTATTGAGTTGAGCAACATACTCTTTTGAAGAAGTAGATTTCCATTCGCCATTGTATTTTGTAACAAGAGCATTTTCTAGATCAAATTTTTCTAACTGATAGTATGGGAAATCAAATAAACGTTTAAGTGATGACATATTTTTATATTTAAAACAATGCAAAATAGAAATTTTTTAAATCAAATTCTATTAATTTCTTCATTTAAACCAACTAAAATTTAGAATTCTCTAATAAATTATATAATGTATTGATAATGAGTAAGTTTAATATTTTCGTTTTAGTTATTCTGATATTAAAAGCCTAAAACTGTATCATCACCTCTATAATCAGCACCACCTTCCAAACGACTAGTTGGAAGCCATGAGATGGTATCTCCTTTCCCTAGAATCTTCAACTTCTGCAGAATAGGTGTGTTGTCTTTTAGCGGCGAAGAGTCTGATAATTTAGATTCAAATCCTCTGGTCTCAGAGACTAACTCGTCTGGTAACAATTAAATATGACATCGGGGCGCATTAACCGCCTCTTGGATAGTGATGTCAAATTATTGAACATTTAAGATGGTTTGTGGACTACCTAGAAAATTTGTAAATTATTAATTTATCTACTTTTTTAATTTCTTTCAATTTTATTTTCACTTCTATAGATGAGATATATCCTAAACTAGAAAATAATTTTTCGGTATTATACCATTGAATATAGTCTTCAATAGACTCTTGTAATTGATTATGTGGAGTAAACCTGAATCGATATAGCTATTCGTATTTAAGTGTTTTAAAAAAGCTTTCAGCTACCCTAGTGTCTCAAAAATCACCCTTTACAACTATGCTTTGTGTTAATTTAAGATTAAAGGTGTAGAGGTTTGTCATTTTGTTAGAAACATACTGGACACCTCTTTAAAACAGCCTTGATAGGGGGAATATCAACTATTTGACGGGATTGTTCTTTCTGTGTAGAAAAGTCCCCTAATGCGTTTCCACAAGAAGTACACTAATCGGGTACTAATTCTATAATCTCATTTGGATGAGTTGTCATCTCTAAAATTTTACCTTTTCGTTTTTTTTGACCGCCTATTTTTCGATCAGATGATTTGCGCAAACTTTGATTTTGTTTAGGATGGTTTTCATCCTTTGAAGTGAGCATAGAGCTGTTGCGATTGTTTTTTGGATTTTTGTAGGTATATAATTTATCCTTCAACTACCTATTTTCTTTTTAAAGTAGCTGATTTTGCTTTATGATACCCCGGTTCTCTTTAATTAATCCTTGATTTTCTTGGATCAATTCTTGGTCCTATTTTGCCAAGCCTTCAACTTCATTTACTGGTCTAGCGAGAGAAGTAAACGTCGCATACAACTCTTGATATTGGCTTTATTGACGAAAATAGTAGTATTCAAAGTACCTACAATACAGCTGAAATAGCAGTGTGAAAAACCAGGAGTTATCAAGAACACAAAAAAAGTTGTTAACTGATATGGATAAAATCAATGTTTTTCAAATTTGAAAAAGAACAGGAGCAAAATCTTATAAATAAGGCAATTAAAATAGTAGTAACTTAAGGAATTCCTAAAATAACCACCTGAAACTTGGTACTTATCAGTTACAAAAAGGGTTATAAAATTATTTATTGTTTTTTATTCTCACCTTCATGGTCTTTCACAACTTCTTCATCGCGATACTTACAACATGGGTGTACAGAATTGTATTGTTCCTCTGTTGCTTTAATTTCTTTCGTGTCGTGACCAACTGCAGCTAGACATTTAGAAATTGTTGTTATATTGGTTTTACGCTCGTCAAAAATGAGTTTTAACTCATGTGTATCCACATTCCAAACGGCAGATTTAACGCCTTTGGTTCTAATAGCTGCTTTTTCAATACGCTCTTTACACATGCCGCAAATCCCATCTACTTCCATAGAAACGCGTGCATTTTTGTTTTGTGAGAATGCAAACATTCCGAAACTTAATAGTACTAATACAATTATTTTTTTCATTTTATTCTGAATTTATTTTAGGATCTCATTTAGTGAAATTCTATTTTATGGTTATTTTACTTCTCTGTTTTTTCAAGCGAAATCGATACCTAAAATAGTTCTAGACTACGCTCAAACAAGCAGATATTTTAATTATTAATTATAAGATTTTTGCCTTCGCAGGACTTGGTCACTTTATTTTATAACGCAACCCTGCATAATACAAACTTCCAAAAATTGGACCATACACAAAATTACTATCAAAATTTGAATCAAAAGGATTGTCTGCACTAATTATTGGGTTTGGCTGACGCACATTGGTTACATTTTCTCCACCTAAATAGGCTTCAAATTTTGGTGAAAACACCTTAGTGACTTGTAAATTTAACGTTCCTATGGTTGGCGAAAAATCGTCTAACTGAAATTGTGGCGCGCTTAAATCTGTACTCGGAAAGCGCTGTGCACTTATCCAGTTGTATGTCGCATCAAACTTCCACTGTGTTCCTTTATCCGTCCGATGCGTTTCATAACCCGCATTTGCGAACAACCGGTGTTTTGGTATTAAGGGTTTTTCTAAACGACCACTATTGAAATCAGTTTGGATATCGTAGTATTTGT
This sequence comes from Psychroflexus sp. MES1-P1E, assembly GCF_002836055.1. Taxonomy (GTDB): domain Bacteria; phylum Bacteroidota; class Bacteroidia; order Flavobacteriales; family Flavobacteriaceae; genus Psychroflexus. The sequence continues at coordinate 19,625 of NZ_PJBS01000158.1, read as the reverse complement.
AAGCCAATCGTAAATCGAAACCTTCAAAAGTATTGTGATTAAATTCAAACTGAAAACTATTCGCAAAACTTTGCCCTTCAAGATTATAAAAATTAATTTCAAAAGGATTTTCCCAATCTACAACCACTTGATTTTGGAAATCGGTTCGGTAAAAATCAAACGTGACGTCAGCATTTCTTTCAAATAAATTAAAACCTTCAAGATAACTCACACCATAATTCCAGGCTATTTCTGGGTCTAATCCGTAAATCTTTCCTCCGTCGTTTAGAATATTAATCTGTCTTGAACTTGCAAACAAATTCAGATTTTCAGCAAAAATATTAGCACTTCGTTTACCGCGACCTATGGATGCTCTAAAGGCAGATTTTCCCCAAGGCGTGTATCGTGCATGTAACCTAGGGGTTACAAAAAGGCCTAGTTTATTGTTTTGATCAACACGAACACCAGCGGTCATTGTGAGTTTATCTAAATCGTCATAAGCATATTCAAAAAAACCACCAAAAGAATTCTCTATACGTTCAAAATTCTGAGTTTTTACAAGCTCTTCAAACTGATCATACGTAAAACTTAAACCTGTTTTTATTTTGTGACGCGAGTCTGAAATAATAGTATTGTACATCACATTAGAGTAAAAACTAGTGTGCTGAATGTCATACATATTTAACCCAAAATAAGAGTCTTGTTTATGGTGGCTAAACGCTGTTTGAAATCCGATACTTTGATACGGAATTTCAGGATTTACGTAACCTAGCTTGGTACTGACTTCAAAACGTTCGGTATTAATTTGGCTTCCCCAATTGTTTGTGGTTAGTTTATCTGTATCAGTATTAAAGGCGACTTGTCCAGCTTGTTTTTCATCATTAAGATATCTTAAATTTATAAAACTTATAACACCTTTTTCTAAGTTGGTGTATTGCCAGCGGTTCATCACATTAATTTGATTGTAAAGTGGCATATCTAAAAAGCCATCATCATTAACATCGTGTTTTTGTTGTTGTGTATTGCCATGTAAATACAGCCCAGTACTCCATTTATCAGATACCTCGGTATTAAAATGTGTATTTAATTCTACCCGTTCATTTGTGGCGGCGTACAGATTTACAAAAATCCTATCATCCGTAGTGGGTTTAACCATCTCCACATTAATTTGGCCTGCAATGCTTTCAAAACCATTAACAACACTACCGGTTCCTTTTGTTATCTGAATGCTTTCCACCCACGTACCGGGAATAAAACTCAATCCAAAAGCTTGTGACGCACCACGAATTGCAGGTATATTTTCAGTAGCAATTAAAATATAGGGTGTGGTTAAACCTAGCATTTTAATTTGTCGTGTTCCTGTAACAGCATCTGCAAAATTAACATCAATAGAGGGATTTGTTTCGAAACTCTCTGCCAAATTACAACATGCTGCCTTTAGCAATTCCGTACTTGTAACCGTAAAGGTGTTTGTAGCCTGAATATAAGATTTTACAGTGGCTTGTTTTCTAGATGTCAGAATAACGGCGTCTAAATCATTATTAACTTGCAGAACATGCTTGATGTACTTGTTTTCTGTTGCGGAAATAGTGTCCGTTTTAAAGCCAATGTAACTTATAACTAATTTACTATACGAAAATTTGTAAGGCAATGAAAATATACCATCTTCACCAGTAATAACGCCAACCGATGAATCTAACCAATACACACTCGCGCCTGACAAAGGCAGTTCTTTCCCTGTACTTGTTTCTAAAACAACACCTTTTAGTTGTTCTTGCGCGGTTACTATTAGCGACAAAAACATAAAACTTAATATTAAATATTTTTTCATTTATTTGATTTATAGGTATGACTATTAGCACATAAATGTGTGCTTCTTTTCTAACTAAGGGTCGTTACTAAATCAAATAAGGTAAGTTTCATCTAACACCTGAATGTCTTCGATGAGTACTGGTGGGAAATAATCTTTATGCGGAACAAGCAAAGTTGGCAAATCTGCAATAAGACGGATGTAGGAATAGGTATAAGCAAATAAAACATTTTGTTGAATTGTTTCTAAATCTTCAAATGACTTTAAGGTAACTTCAGAAAGTCCCTCAATCAGATCAATTTCATCTTTGCAACAATTTATTTTTATGTTATCGGCTTGCTTTTGTTTAGAAAATTCTGCATCTCCACATTTTTCACTCTCAGAAAATATAGACACATCAATTAAAACGTCTCCACAAAAATGCTTCTCTATCGTTAATGATAATGTCGAAAACAGCACCAAAAGTGATAATGCAATAGAAATGGTCTTATGCGTATATGTATATTTCACAATACAAAATTACAAAAATTCTTAATTTGTGAAAGTAATATTATACAACTATTAAGGATTCAAATTATGGTAAGAAAATCCGAATTCAATACCGATTAATTGTTGTTTTGAGAAAAGAATAATACGAACTAATTTTAGGTTGATCAGTAAATAAACCTTTTATTCCTAAGGCTACATTTTTTTAGTCCAACGCTGTTGGGTTCTTGCACTAATGTTTAAATAATCTGTAAGTTCGTCTCTAGTTTTAAAACGCTTGGTAAGGATAGATTCTAGCCAGATTATTTGTTTCTCAAGCCTATGACTTCATTGCTTTTTTCGAAGTGATTTCAGTTCAAACACACTTTCTATTATCTAGAATTCATAAGGTTTACAATATAAAGCAAAAACAAAAATAGCGACATTAACTATTTAAATGGTATTAGAACTTGAAGTCCAATTTTGGAAGCTTCCTCTCGAGCAGATACTAGGATTGCAGAATCTACTTGGTTTGTTTTTTAAACATAGGTCCCTGAGAACTTAAAATTTGGCAAGCTATAGAAAAGCTTTAAACCTGTAAACAGCCCAAGAAGCTAAATAATTTTGCTAAGGAGATGTATTTATTATTTTTTAATTGCCAACATAATCTTTTACAATAAGTAAAGGAATCTTAAGATCTCTATTGAATAAATCCTCCGTAATGCTCCCTAAGGTGAGCTTTGAAAAAGTATTGGAGCCTTTGTCGGCGACCATCAACAAATCGACATCATTTTTATAAGCTTCATTTTTTAATTTAGAAGCAATATTAGCTTCTCGCCCCAATATTTTATATTGTTTGACTTCTCCAGAGTAATTCATTTTATTGAGAAATTGATCGAACCTTTTGTCTACATAGCGACTCAGTTTAGGCTCTATTTTTGAGTCTGAGACGTAGGGAGAAAAATGCATAGGCAAACTATACACATGGACGGCCTCCAAATTAAAATTCTGTTTTGATTGAATATACTCAGCAAATGAAAAGCATTTTTTTGAAGCATTAGAAAAATCTGTACCAATCCACACTTTTTTCAATTTTGTTTCCATAGTGGAAGGAACCCATAAAAATTGACATTTTATGGTTCTTAGTAGTTTAAACCCGAGAGTGCCGGAGCCGTTTTCATTGTTCTTATTTCCTAAAATAAGCAAGTCGATACTGTATTTATTCACGATATAGCTCATTAAGGATTCTGTATAAGGATCATCAGAAATAAGCACTTCCCATTCTACTTTTGCTGTAAAGTGTGCTTGTATCATGTCCTTAAGTTCATCGGTAATAATGCTTTCTAGATCTACATTTTCGATTTCCTTTTCAAGGACTTCGGATATTTCATATCGCTTAATATTATGAACAAAATAAACTTTTTTAACATCGGTTAATTCAGTAAAAAAAGAACTGTAGGCGATTAATTGTTGGTCAATATCAGATAAGTCTAAACCGACTAGCACTTTATTTAATGTCCTCATAATGATTCATTTTTATTGCGTTTTTTGATAATTTTTCTTACAATTTCTTCGTAATCTTCTTTCTGTACATCCTCTTTGTAGCGTTCGTGTTTTTTGACCTCATCTTTTAATCCTTTGTACAAGGAATAGCACATGATAAGGAGGATGATGGCAAAAGGCAATCCAGAAGCAATTGCTGCAGTTTGAAGTGCCCCAAGTCCACCTCCTATGAGTAGGACTGCTGCAACAACTCCTTCGGTAATCGCCCAAAAGATTCGTTGTCCCACAGGGGCGTCAATTTTACCACCAGAGGTAAGGTTATCTATAACTAGAGATCCTGAATCTGAAGAGGTTATAAAAAAGCCCATGATCAAAATAATAGCAACGACATTAAGAGCCATTGTAAAAGGGAAGTCCTCAAAAAAGACGAATAAGGCTGTGGATACATCGTTATCTACCGCTATGGAAATCGCATCGTTACCATTCATAATCATATCTAATGCAGAACTTCCAAAAGCTGTAATCCAAAAAAATGTAATTAAGGTAGGAACTATCAATACTCCAAGGATAAATTCTTTAATCGTCCTCCCTTTGGAAATCCTGGCAATAAAGGTTCCAACAAAAGGAGACCATGATATCCACCAACCCCAATAAAAAATTGTCCAGTTATTTTGCCAATCTCCTCCGGTATAACTTTCATTCCAAAGTGAGATTTCTACTACACTAGTAAAATAATTTCCTAAATTTTCAAAATAACTTTCAAAAATAAAAAGGGTAGGGCCTAAGATTAAAACTAAAACCAACAGTAAAACGGCTATCCTGATATTCCACTCACTTAACACCTTAACTCCTTTGTCGACTCCAAGAACCACCGAAATTGTTGCGACTAAGGTAATACCTGTAATAAGCAATACTTGGGTAGTAGTTCCACTACTTAATCCGAAGACCTGTTCTAAGCCTGCTGCTACTTGTTGTACCCCAAATCCAAGTGATGTTGCCAGACCAAATAACGTGGCTAAGACTGCGAAAATATCAATAATATCTCCTATAATTCCATAGATTTTATCGCCTAAAAAAGGATAAAAAACACTTCTTATCGTTAGTGGTAAACCTCTAGAATAGGTGAAAAAAGCTAAGGCTAAACCTACTAAAGCATAAATAGCCCAGGGGTGAAATCCCCAGTGTAGAAAACTAAAATTCATGGCTTCCCTGGCTGCTGCAATTGTATCTGCATCAGCATTAGGAGGTGCGCCAAAATGGGTTACCGGTTCGGCGACACTCCAAAATAAAAGACCTATTCCCATACCAGCGCTAAATAGCATTGAGAACCAGGACATGGTCTTAAACTCTGGTTCAGCGTCTTTTCCTCCAAGCCTTATCTTACCAAACTTGCTAAAGGCTATGTAAATAACAAAGATTAAGATGAAATTTACGCTAAATACAAATAACCAGCCGCCATACTCTGCCACTTGGTTTTGAACACTGCTAAAAAACCCTTCAGTAGATTCCTTATAAATCAGAGTTAGAGCAATTCCTATGGTGATCAAAATTATGGAAGAAAAAAAGACAGGACCGTTGACCTCAAGTCCAAAGATGGATTTCTTTTCATCACTTCTAGTAACTTTTTCTGACATAATTTTTATTTTAATCCCTCTCTGAAGGTTTTATTTTTCGAGGGCTTTTCTCGAATTTTTATAATTGGTTTCTTAATTCACTCCTCATGGGCTTGCCCTAGAGGTTCTTTATTTTATGAATTATCTGGATTTGTTATCCGTTAAAAAGTAATACCCAAAATTTATATTGAACCTTGCTTCCCAGCCTAAGTTTGGTTTGCCTTGCCCCAATTCGTTAGTGAAATCTCCACCAAACCAAGAGTGGTTATATCCAGCAGCGTAATCTATATAAATAAATACATCTCCTGCGCTCACTAGCATGCCAGTCACATTCATAGCTGAGTTTTTGAAACCTTGAGCATTCTTATCCATGTACCCAAAGTCATTGTAAAATTTTAGGTTGGTTATGGGACCAATATCAACGGGGAGATCATAAGAAATGGCAGCGGTATACATCTCAAAATCTGAAGCTATATCATAAGGAAATCCATAAGCTCCCATGCGAACAATATCTCTGCTTTGTCCATCCGCATTGATGGGATTGTGACCCACTGTTAGTAACTCTGTCTTTAAATTCCAGCGTTTGTAAGATAACTCATGGTGGAGCCCTAGAGCATGATGGTTTCCAGTTTCTTTAGTCTCAATATTATACAAGCCACCATACTGAGCAGAAAAACCGATGCGATGCTTAAACTCCTCTCCAGTCTTGTAAATAAACTTTCCGTTAAATTGATTGATTTCTTTATTTTTACCTACGATATCATACGCATACCGATTAGAGCTTACTTCATTGGAGCCCCCTAAATCGAACAACTCTGAGTTTTTGAAAAAAGCTAACTGATATTCAAATTTATCTCCTATGTTCATATATTTTATTCCCATATCATGGTCGTCTTCTAAACCTACATAATAGGTCAAATTAAAAAACCAATTATTGGAGTTATAAGTTTGAATCCCAAAGGGAACTTGAGTTAAGCCAATTTGAATATCTTCTTGTTCGCTTAGCGAATATCCCATCCAACCTTGTTTTAAAAAACCTCCCCCAAAGGAATCAGAATATTCTCGGTACTCAACATTGAGATACACATCTTTGTATCTTGCTTCTGCATTCACTCGGAAAATATCATAGATAAAATCACCTCCAATATCTTTTTGGTCAGAATTCCAGGAACTGTACAGATAATTATAACGTAAGGCGCCACCTATATTTACAATAGGTTTATCTTGGCTATAAGTAAGAAAGGGAATCCAAATAAGGAGTAATATTTTATTCATCTTTTGGTTTCTGGTTGTGAAAAGACAAAATCCAAAATGTAATAGGGGATTTTATTAAACTTCTTTTCACATTTTAAATGATTTCATCAACCGCGAATGGATTGACATGCGAAGAGATAACAACAAGTTGTTCTTATATATGAGTTGATTTTTTTTGAAAATCAGACTTATAACTATATTGCTTCTCGTTTTTACAAACTGATAAAAAAGTGAATAAATCAAATTTTATCAAGGTGTTGACGTAAAAAATTCAATCTACGAATTAAAAACTGAAAGGCTCTATAATTCTAAAAATTATCATAAAATATGAATACGCTAGTGTCTCTTGCCTTTCCAAGTTCCCCCATATTTATAATGCGTTTCAGTCTGTTTTTTTTCAACACAAGTTTTGCAAGCGAATAGCCATGCTTTTCCCTTTTTGATCTGAATTCTATACAAGACTTCCAAATCGAGACCACAAATAGCACACGTCTTCGTTTTCAAAACAATTTAAAATTATCGGGTGAGTTTTTGTATGATCTCTATGTGCTGAGGGAATAGCTGTTGAAGTTTTTGTGGTTCTGCTAGGTTGAAGTCCTCAAAATCGAATCCTGGAGCGACTGTACACCCTACTAAAGCAAAGCTGTCTTCAGTTTTGATTTCCGCGGCAAACCAATGCTGAGCGGGAACTACAAACTGAGGAGTTTCCTTTTGACTAAAGTCGTTTCCAATGCTTACCTGAGAATATTCACCTTCAGGTGAAACTATATGCAGTGTGATGGTTTCCCCTAAATAAAAATGCCAAGCTTCATCTTGATTTACTTTATGAAAAGCTGAGAATTCATCTGAGGTGAGCATAAAATAGATGCATGTACTTGCATTTCTATCAGAAGAAAATTCAGAAGGTAAAGCAGATTCAGGAAGTAGGGTTTCACTTCTATAAGTTTCTTTAAAATAGCCTCCTTCAGGATGTTTTTCGAGCTGTAGTTTATCGATCAGTTCTTCTTTTCCAAGCATGTTTTAGTGTTTATCTAACCAGTGTTTTGCATTTTGAAAAGCTTCTATCCATGGTGAAACTTCATCTTTTCTATCTTTTGGATAATGGGCCCAGTTCCATGAAAAGGTGGAACGTTCTAGATGAGGCATCATCACTAGATGTCGTCCTGAATCGTCACATAACATAGCAGCATTGTAATCTGAACCATTCGGGTTACAAGGAAATTCTTCTCTGAAGTATTTTGCAGGAATGGAATACTTGAACTCTTCTAAAGGTAAGTGAAATTTACCTTCACCATGTGCTGCCCAGATTCCTAAAGTAGAACCTTCAAGGCTTTTTAGCATGATGCTATTGCTTTCAGTAATATCGACCGCGGTAAATCTACATTCAAATTTTCCGGAGTCATTATGAAGCATTTTAGGCTTATCGTTATGGTGAGGAGTAATGAGTCCTAGTTCTATGAACAGTTGGCAACCATTACATACTCCTATAGATAAAGTGTCTTCTCTATCGAAGAAATTACGAAGAGCCAAATTAGCATTTTCATTATATTTAAAAGTGCCTGCCCAGCCTTTAGCACTGCCTAAAACATCAGAATTGGAAAAACCGCCTACCGCAGCTATAAACTGAACATCTTCAAGGGTTTCTTCACCGGACATTAAATCTGTCATGTGAATGTCTTTTACATCGAATCCAGCTAAGTGCAGGGCTCTAGCCATTTCTCGTTCACTGTTAGATCCTTTTTCTCTTATGATAGCGGCTTTAACGCGTTGGCCTTTTACAGCTTTAAGTGTTCCATCAAAATGCTCAGGAAACTTAAATTTTAATGCATTGTGTCTAAAATTATCGTGACGTTCTTTAGCTTTTTTCTCACCACTTTGGTGCTTGTCGAATTCATAAGAGGTTTTCATCCAATGCGTTCTGTACGTATTGATATCAAATTCTAAATTTTGATCTTTATGAGAAATATTGAGTGCCCCAGAGGTATTAACTTCCCCTAAATATAAAGGTTCAATACCAAGTTCTTTAAACTCATTTGTGATTTCGTCATTGACTTGAAAGACAATACCAGAATTTTCTGAGAATAGAATTTTAAAAATATCTTGTTCTTTAAACTTTGAAAGCTGGATATCAGCTCCAAGATCATTGTCTGCAAAACACAATTCAAGCAGCGTTGTTATCAAACCACCAGAAGAAATATCATGTCCACTCGCTATTTTATGATGTTTAATTAAGGTTTGAACAGCATTAAACTTCTTTTTAAACTCTTCATCCTTATGAATCCCAGGGGCTTTGCTTCCTAATTTACCTAAGGTTTGAGCAAAAGCAGAACCTCCTAATTGCAAGCTGTGCTGAGATAAATCTAAATAGTAAATAGATCCACTATTTTTCTGAAACATGGGTTCTACAACATTTGTAATGTCATTACAATTTGCTGCGGCAGATATAATAACGGTGCCTGGGGAAAGCACCTCTTTATCTTTGTAACGTTGCTTCATCGATAAGGAATCTTTTCCGGTAGGGACATTGATTCCTAAATTAATGGCAAATTCTGAAACGGCCTGCACAGCATCATACAATCTCGCATCTTCACCAGGATTATGACATGGCCACATCCAATTGGCAGATAATGACACTGAAGTTAGATTGTCTTTTAGGGGAGCCCAAATAAGGTTTGTAAGAGCTTCAGCAATAGAATTTTTGGCACCAGCAACAGGATCAATAAGTCCAGAAATAGGGGAATGCCCAATAGAACTGGCAATGCCTTCTTTGCCGTTGTAATCCAAAGCTACTACTCCACAGTTATTAAGAGGAACTTGAAGAGGGCCAAGGGTTTGCTGTACAGCCACTCGTCCAGTCACACAGCGATCTACTTTATTCACTAGCCAGTCTTTGCAAGCTATAGATTCCAGCTGAAGCAGTTTTTCTACGTAGTTGTAAATATGGTCTGGATGATACGTTATGTCACTATACCCTCTATGTACTCTTTGATCTTTCATGAAGGTCTTTGGAGAACTTCCAAACATATCTTCAAGCTTAAGATCTAGAGGTTTTTCTTGAGTTTTAGAATTCTTAAAAACAAATTGATGATCGTTAGTGACCTTTCCAACTCTATACATTGGCGACCGTTCACGCAAGGCAACTTTTTCTAAAAACTTAGAATCTTCTTCACTGATGACAAGTCCCATGCGTTCTTGGGATTCGTTACCAATAATCTCTTTTGCGGAAAGCGTTGGGTCTCCAACAGGAAGTTTGTTGATATCGATATGGCCTCCTGTGTCTTCTACCAATTCGCTTAAGCAGTTTAAATGTCCGCCAGCGCCATGATCGTGAATGGAACGAATAGGATTATGATCTAATTCCACCATGGCTCTAATAGCATTGGCTGCTCTTTTTTGCATTTCAGGGTTAGACCGTTGTACAGCATTTAATTCAATGTCACTGTTAAATTCTCCAGTGTCCGAAGAAGATACAGCAGCACCTCCCATACCAATTCTATAGTTGTCTCCACCAAGAATAACAATATCATCATTTTCTTGAGGCCGTTCTTTTATAGCTTGATCGGCTTTACCGTATCCAACACCTCCAGCTAGCATAATGACTTTATCGTAAGCTAAAAGTCTGTTGTGTTCTTCATGTTCAAAAGTGAAAAGAGAACCATTGATGAGGGGCTGTCCAAACTTATTACCAAAATCTGAAGCCCCATTAGAGGCTTTAATCAAAATATCAAGCGGACTTTGATACAGCCAGTCTCTTTCAGCACTTACTTTTTCCCAGGGTTTATTATCTTTTAATCTTGGATAAGCAGTCATATACACTGCAGATCCAGATAGAGGCAAAGACCCTTTTCCTCCAGCTAGCCTGTCTCGTATTTCACCACCGCTTCCCGTTGCTGCCCCGTTGAAAGGTTCAACAGTAGTTGGGAAATTATGAGTTTCAGCTTTTAAGGAAATGACAGAACTGAAAATTGAGTTTTTATATTCTGAAGCTATATCTGGTCTTTGAGGAGCGAATTGCTCAACTTGAGGCCCTTCGATAAAAGCGACATTGTCTTTGTAGGCAGAAACGATTGTATTGGGATGCGTTTCAGAAGTTTTTCTAATCAGTTTAAAGAGGGATTCTTTTTGCTCTTCTCCATCAATAATAAAAGTACCATTGAAAATTTTATGGCGACAATGTTCTGAGTTGACTTGAGAAAAACCGAAAACTTCAGCATCGGTAAGACGCCGATTCAATTTTTTGGATAAGTCCTCTAAATAATTGACCTCCTCGCCATTAAGCGCTAAGCCTTCTTTTTGATTGTAAGCTGCGATGTCCTCAATTTCTAAAACGGGTTCTGGTTCTATATGGATCGTAAACAGATTTTGATCCAGGTCATTATACTTTTGGAAAAGCATTTTATCAAAACGGGTTTCTTCAGAAGTTACTTCATGAAATTCTTCAATCCTTGAAATTCCTTCAATTCCCATGTTTTGAGTAATTTCTACGGCATTGGTACTCCATGGAGTGACCATAACTTGTCTAGGCCCTATATATTGACCCTCCAAATGTTTTTTATCAACAAACTGAGCATCGCCGAAGACCCATTTTAGTTTTTTGATAGTTTCGTAATCTGGTCGTTTATCTATGGAAACAGCGAAGCGATGCGTCGATTCAGCCTTGAAGAAGATTATCATTTCTTGATGAATTAAAGATGTGTTTTGACGCCCTCAAAATTACGATAAATATGTGAGTATTTTTAGAATTTGATTAAGTTTGACCTAAGTGTAGAATTACAGATTTCTAGATCGCTAAAAATTAATTTTAAAATTGAATTCTTGAGAAACACCATCCTAAAGTTACTGGCTATTTTTTTTCCAATTCAATTTCTTTTTATCTATATCCTTAAGGGATTCCCCGATTTGGTAGAAACCTATTACAGCCAGTCTTTTTTTGTTTATATCTCCCAATTTCAACATTTTTTAACGTCATGGATTCCTTTTTCTATCGGTGACCTATTTTATTCAGCTTTGGTATTAATTATTCTGGGATGGCTTATTAAGCTTATAATGCGAAAAACTAAAAGTCTAAAGACACTGCTGCTAGAAGCTTTTGCATTTGTCTCCTTAATCTATTTTTTATTTCATGTATTTTGGGGCTTTAATTATTATAGGCTTCCGCTTCATGACTCTTTAGGAATTTCTACGGAATATAACAAAGCAGATTTATTGGAATACACCTGCGATCTCATTCAGCAAACCAATACTCTACATTCTCAATTGGTGAGTGAGGACAGTTTAAAGGTTGACTATGATTTTACACAAAAGGAAGTTCAAGATCTGGTATTTCAAGCTTACCAAAATACAGGGAATACCGATCTAAAAATTTCTTATCGCATAGAAAATTTAAAGCCTTCTTTGTTTTCGCTCCCACTTTCCTACGCAGGGTTTAGTGGGTATGTGAACCCATTTACAAACGAAGCTCAGTATAATTATAAGATTCCTACGTATAAATTTCCAACAACGATGGCTCACGAGATCGGACATCAGTTGGGCTTTTCTAAGGAAAATGAAGCTAATTTTATAGCCTCAATAATTACTATGGAAGATACCAATAAATTTTTACGTTACTCGGGTTTAACTTTTGCTTTAAAGTACAGTCTTAACGATATGTATAAAAAAGACCCAGTCTTATCCGGGGTTCTGATTTCTGATTTGCATCCTGGTATTCTCAAAAACTACCAAGAAGTTCAAAACTTTTGGGAAACTTATTCAGGTCCAGTAGAGTTAATTATGGAAAAAATATATGGCAATTATTTAAAAGTCAATAACCAGCCCCAAGGCATAGAAAGTTATAGCTATGTTGTTGCGTTATTGGTTAATTATTATAAACAACAATCACATTAACCATAAAATTTAATCTCAATGAAACAGAATGTCTTCTTATTATTTTGCTTATTTAGTTTGAGTCTTTTTGCTCAGGATTATTTTCCCGACAATAAGGCTGTAAAAACTAGATCAAGCAATTATATCGCCTTGGAATCTGCGATTATTCATATTTCTCCATCAGAGACTCTTGAAAATGCAACTCTTTTGATCAAGGATGGAAAAATTGTAGAGGCTGGTAAAAATGTAAAATTACCTCAGAATACCGTAAAAATTGATGCCAATGGAAAACATATTTATCCCTCTTTTGTTGAAGTCTATTCAGATTTTGGAATCAAGGATATCCAAAAAGCGCCAAGTTCTAGTCAGCCACAATATGAGCCTAATAGAAAAGGCTACTATTGGAATGATCACGTAAGAGCTGAACAATCTGCAAAATCCCATTTTAAATTTGACGAAAAAACTGCAGCAACTATGCGTAAAGCTGGCTTTGGAGCTGTAAATACCCATATTACTGATGGATTCATAAGAGGAAATGGTGCTTTAATGGCACTAGTGGAAGGTGATAACTTCAACAGTAATCTGCTGAATGAGAATTCAGGTATGTATTATGAATTTAGCAAAAGCAAACAGTCTAGACAAGCTTACCCAAGTTCTATAATGGGATATACCGCTTTATTGAGACAATTTTATCATGACAGCAAAGCTTATCAAAACAACATTATAGAAGAGAAAGATCTTGCTATTGAAGCGTATTTAGCTAAGAAAAGTCTACCCCAATTATTTTCTGTAGACGATTATCTGGATGCTTTACGAGCCGATAAGATCGGAGATCAGTTTGGAGTGCAATACACCATTATTGGATCTGGTGATGAATATAAAAGAGTAGAAACCATAAAAGCGACCAACGCTCACTTTGTGCTGCCTTTAAAATTTCCAGACGCCTTCAATGTTGAAGATCCTTTTCTAAGAGATTACCTTTCTTTGGGAGAGATGAAACACTGGCAGTATGCTCCAGTAAATGCTAAAATTCTTTCAGAAAATGGTATAGACATATCATTCACAACTAAGGGTCTAAAATCACCAGAAGATTTACTCAAAAATCTTAAAAAGTCTGTAGACTTGGGCTTGGATAAAACCATAGCTTTTGCAGCTTTAACCACTCAACCTGCAAAAGTTATCGGTGCTTCAGAGCTTTTAGGAACTTTGGAGAAGGGTAAAATTGCCAACTTTATTATCACGTCTCATGAATTATTTGAAGATGAATTTAAAATTCATGAAAACTGGGTTCAGGGTCACCGTCATAGTTACGAGCCCTTGGATGTTGTGGATATTTCAGGCAACTATGATCTGGTTTTTAATGGTAATACTTTTGATATGGCCATCACAAACAAATCTGGAAAATTCTCTGTTGAAATTAAAAAGGATACTTTAAAATTAGGAACTAAACTCAATTATGAAGAGGACTGGATAACTCTAATTTTAAATGATACTGACAAATCGAAAGAAGAGTATGCTATTTTATCTTCAAAAATAGAGCCTTTTCAATCTAGTTTCAGTGGTAAAGCTATTTTAGCTAATGGAGATACAACCGGCTTTAAAGCAACGCAAAAAACAGAGGAATCGTCAGAAGAAGAAAAAGAGGAAGAAGAAGAAGAAGAGGAAGAAGAAGAAGAAGAAGAAAGCATGGAAATGCTGTCGATGTCTTATCCTAATTTGGCTTATGGAAGAGATGAAGTCTCTACGGAACCACAGCGTTTACTGATTAAAAACGCCACAGTGATCACTGGAGAATCTCAAGGAACGCTAGAAAATACAGATGTTTTACTTAAGGACGGAAAAATCGATAAAATTGGTAAAGACTTAAGCGACAGAGGTGCAAAAGTTATTGATGGAACGGGTAAGTTTTTAACGGCAGGAATTATAGATGAACACTCTCATATCGCGGGAACTTCCATAAATGAAGGAGGGCACAATTCCTCTGCAGAAGTCACTATGGAAGATGCCGTAGATCCTGATGATATAAGTATTTATAGAGCAATTGCAGGTGGAGTTACCAGTATACAATTGCTACATGGATCTGCAAATCCAATTGGTGGTCGTTCTGCTATTTTAAAATTGAAATGGGGAGAGAACGCAGAAGACCTTATTTATGACAATTCACCAAAATATATAAAATTTGCCCTTGGGGAAAATGTAAAACAATCCAACTGGGGTGGTAACTCAAGATTTCCACAATCTAGAATGGGGGTAGAGCAAGTGTTTAGAGATTACTTCTCTAGAGCTAAAGCTTATGGCGAGAAAAAAGCCACAGGTGAGCCTTACCGATACGATGATGAAATGGAAACTCTACTTGAAATTATCAATGGAGAGCGATTTATCAGTTGCCATTCTTATGTTCAAAGTGAAATCAATATGCTGATGAAAGTCGCCGAAGAATTTGATTTTAAAGTCAATACATTTACCCATATTTTGGAAGGTTATAAGGTGGCCGATATCATGAGAGAACATGGAGCAGGGGCTTCTACCTTCAGCGATTGGTGGGCTTACAAATACGAAGTGAAAGATGCGATCCCTTTCAATGCCTCTATCATGCACAACCAAGGAGTTACTGTAGCCATAAATAGTGATGATGGCGAAATGATAAGACGCTTAAATCAAGAGGCGGCTAAAAGCATGAAATATGGTGGAGTTTCAGCAGAAGACGCCTGGAAATTTGTCACGCTTAATCCTGCAAAACTTCTTCATCTAGACCATAGAGTAGGAAGTATAAAAGAAGGAAAAGATGCAGACGTTGTCCTTTGGAATGCAGAGCCTCTTTCCATTTACGCGAAACCTGAAAAAACGATTATAGAAGGGGTTGTGTATTTTGATATCGAAAAAGATAAAGTGATGCGCGATCAAATTCAGAAGGAAAGACAATTCTTAATCCATAAAATGATGAAGGCTAAAAACAAAGGTTTAAAAACTCAGCCTATTCAAAAGAAAGAGAAAGCCTTTTTACACTGCGATAGTTTAGATGATATTAACCATATACACGAATAAGATGAAATATATACATATTCTATTAAGCTGTGTCGTTGCACTGGCCTCTACACAATTTATAAATGCTCAACAAACCCCAGCCCCACAGCAAACTAAAGCTATTTCGATAGTGGGAGCGACCGCTCATATTGGTAATATGGATGTCGTTGAAAATTCTGTTGTGGTTTTTGAAGATGGAAAAATAACTTATGTGGGCACAGATACCTCACAGGCAAAAGGGAAAACCATCGATGCTAATGGAAAACATGTTTATCCTGGCTTTATAGCTCCCAATGCCACTTTAGGCCTTGTAGAGATTGATGCTGTTGCCGCTACGGACGATAAAGATGAAATGGGTAAAATGTTACCTCACGTTAGAAGTTTAATCGCCTACAACGCAGAAAGTCAAGTTGTTGAAAGTATGCGTCCCAACGGTGTGTTGATGGGCCAGA
This sequence comes from Psychroflexus sp. MES1-P1E, assembly GCF_002836055.1. GTDB lineage: Bacteria > Bacteroidota > Bacteroidia > Flavobacteriales > Flavobacteriaceae > Psychroflexus. Next base: position 3,663 of record NZ_PJBS01000158.1, on the reverse strand, counting down.
TTACACCTCAAGGGGGGCGTATTTCAGGAACTTCTTCTATTGTTCAATTTGACGCTTGGAATTGGGAAGATGCGGTTATTAAGGAAAATGATGCCATTCACTTAAATTGGCCTAATGGGTTTAGCAGAAGTGGAAGTTGGTATGATACGGATAGAGTTTGGGAGAAAAATAAAGAGTACACCCAAGAAATAGATGAATTGGTGGCTTACTTTAAAAATGCTGAAGCCTATGTTCCTGGTTCTAAAGAAAAAGACTTGGAATTTGAGGCCATGGATGGACTGTTTGACGGTTCAAAAGGTTTATTTATCCATGTGGATGGCGAAAAGGAAATCAAAGATGCTATTAGCTTTAAAAGAAAAATGGATCTAGACAGAGTGACTATTGTTGGTGGATATCACGCTTATAAAGTAGCTGCCGATTTAAAAGCTAATGGTATTTCTGTCTTGATACAACGGACACATCTCAATCCAAATTTTGAAGATGATGATTATGATTTACCCTATAAATTGCCGAAATTACTAAGTGATGCAGGCGTCTTAGTAGCCTTGGAAGGGAGTGGGCGTATGGAACGTATGAATTCCCGAAACCTACCATTTTATGCAGGAACTGCTGCTGCATTTGGAGTGGATAGGGAATTAGCATTACAGATGATCACCCTTAATACAGCAAAAATTCTTGGCATGGAAGACCAAATTGGTTCTCTTGAAGTGGGAAAAGACGCTACCCTTTTTATCAGTGAAGGCGATGCCCTCGATATGCGAGGAAATATTTTGACCAAAGCTTTTATACAAGGAAGGGCTATAAGTTTAGAGACTCATCAAACGGAATTGTACAAAAGGTATTCAAAAAAATACGAAGACTAGTTTTTTAAAAGAATTCAATCAAAAAGCTGCCTGTTGAAGGCAGCTTTTTTTTATGATAAACTTTTTACTTCGACGAAGAATCCCAGTGTCATTCCGACAGAGAAGCTCTTTTGCTTCGACGAGGAATCTCAGTGTCATTCCGACAGAGAAGCTTTCTTGCTTCGACGAGGAATCTTTCAGCTTTCCGACAGAGAAGCTTTTTTGCTTCGACGAGGAATCCCAGTGTCATTCCGACAGGTAAGATTCTTCAGACGCAAAAAACTCCTTCAGAATGACAGTGGCGTTTTGTCATTCCGACAGAGAAGCTCTTTTGCTTCGCCGAGGAATCTTTCAGCTTTTCGGCAGGTAAGATTCTTCAGTCGTCGAAAAAGCTCCTTCAGAATGACTCTTTCGAAATATCTTTTCAAGAGAGAGGCTTTTTTTATGTATGAAATTCAAATTTTAGCAAAATATATTACATTCGTACTATGGACGCAAAAACCCTTCAAACACCTATCGAATACTTAAAAGGTGTTGGTCCCAATAGAGCAGATTTATTGAAAACCGAACTGCATATCCATAGTTTTCAAAATTTACTTGAGTTTTTCCCATTTAGATATATCGATAAGTCTCGCTTTTACAAAATATCTGAGTTGCAGGATAGTTCTGCTGAAGTCCAAATTATCGGAAAGATAACCAAGGTGCGGACCCTTCCCATGAAAAAGGGTAAGCGTGTGGTGGCCGACTTTGAAGATGATACAGGAAGCATAGAGTTGGTTTGGTTTCGAGGTCACAAATGGATTTTGGAAAACGTGAATACGAATGCGCCTTATGTAATTTTTGGTAAATTGAATAATTTCAATGGTAGCTTTTCGATGCCACATCCGGAGATTGAAGAGTTGGAAAAAGCCAAAACAAAGTCTAACGTTAAAATGTATCCGGTATATCCTTCTACTGAAAAATTAAGCAAGAGAGGGGTTTCAAACCGTATGATAAGCACCTTGATGTTTGGGTTGCTTGAACAATCAGGGAATTTTAGCGAAACCTTACCCGCTTCCATCATAGCGGATCTAAAGTTAATATCGAAGACAGAAGCCATGAGAAATGTCCATTTCCCTCAATCTTCAGAGCTTTTGGCAAAAGCGCAATTTCGACTCAAGTTTGAAGAGTTTTTCTACATCCAATTGCAGCTGCTTAGAAAAAATGCGGTTCATAAATCAAAAATCAAAGGCTTTAGGTTTAAGCAAGTGGGCGAGTATTTCAATGCGTTTTATAACACTGTTCTTCCATTTGAACTTACTGGTGCTCAAAAGCGAGTGCTGAAAGAAATACGCAAAGACCTAGGAAGTAATGCTCAGATGAATCGCCTATTACAGGGCGATGTAGGCTCAGGAAAAACCATAGTGGCTCTTATGAGCATGTTGATAGCTATAGATAACGGATTTCAGGCCTGTTTGATGGCGCCGACAGAAATTCTGGCTTCACAACATTATGAGGGCATTTCAGAATTATGTGAACCTATAGGAGTTCAAGTGGAGATCTTGACGGGTTCCACCAAGAAAAAGGATAGAAAAGTATTACATGAACGCCTTCAAAATGGTGAATTACATATTTTAATCGGCACCCATGCGCTTATTGAAGATACCGTAAAATTCAAAAATATCGGTCTAGCCGTTATCGATGAGCAGCACAGGTTTGGAGTTGCACAGCGTGCTAAACTATGGAAGAAGAATACGTTGCCTCCTCACGTGCTAGTGATGACAGCGACACCTATTCCTAGAACTTTGGCCATGAGTCTGTATGGTGATTTAGACATATCTGTGATCGATGAATTGCCACCAGGAAGGAAACCCATCAAAACTGTACATCGCTTCGATAGCAATCGCCTAAAGGTTTTTAAATTTATAAAAGATGAAATCCAGAAAGGTCGCCAAGTGTATATCGTTTATCCACTGATTGAAGAATCCGCCAACTTTGACTATAAAGATCTAATGGATGGCTATGCCAGTATAGAGCGAGAGTTTCCAAAACCCAAGTATCAAATTTCGATTGTTCATGGCAAGATGAAGCCCCAAGATAAGGCTTACGAAATGGAACGCTTTGTTAAAGGAAAAACACAGATCATGGTCGCCACCACTGTTATTGAAGTTGGCGTTAACGTGCCCAATGCCAGTTTGATGATTATAGAAAGTGCTGAGCGTTTTGGCTTATCACAGTTACACCAATTGAGAGGTCGAGTAGGACGAGGGGCAGAGCAAAGTTATTGTGTTCTCATCACAGGGAAAAAATTAAGTGCCGATGGGAAAACCCGGATGGAAACCCTAACGGGCACCAACGACGGATTTGAAATCGCTGAGGTCGATTTAAAATTGAGAGGTCCTGGTAATCTGATGGGAACCCAGCAAAGCGGAGTCCTCGAATTAAAAATTGCAGACTTGGTTAAGGACAATCAGATTTTAAAAATCGCGCGGAGCTATGCTCACCATGTCATCAATGCCGATCCTAATTTTAAATTGGAAGAGTACCATATGATCAACGTAGCCTTCAGAGCCCTATTTAATGATAAGACGATTTGGAATTATATAAGTTAGAGTGTGTTCTCGACACGTAATCTTTGCGTCATTCCGACAGAGAAACTTTTTGGCTTCGCCGAGGAATCTATGTGCTTTCGACAGGTAAGATTCTCCAGTCGCCTATCGGCTTCTTCAGAATGACAGGGAGTAGCCTGAGATGCCTTCTTCAGAATGAACTGTGATTAAAACAAGCTTTTGATTGATGATTTTCGGTATATATCCTGTCTCTTAACACATCTGACGCTGCC
>NZ_PJBS01000130.1 GCF_002836055.1 Psychroflexus sp. MES1-P1E | reverse complement strand
ATCAACTCCAATCCTTGCGATTTCAAAGTTTCGTAACCAGCTACATTTTGTATAGAAACAAAATCTCTTGTCAAATTTAAATAATGATGCATTAAAGAATCGCTGTTAATTTGTTTATCAGCCAATAAGTCTCTGAAATATACACAAGCTGAAATTCCATATTTGTGTCCACCTATATTATGGTTAATATCCTCAATGTCTTTCTCTAGTCCATTTGCTATTTCTTTTAAAATTTTATTTCCAGAATTATCGTCTCGTCTATCTTCATTCCAGCTGTTTAGTGCAAAAGCAGAAATTACAGCAATAAAAATTGATAGAAATTCAAACCCACGCTTTTTCCACTTTTTTACTCTAAATTTTTTCACGAATGTTTATTTTGAAGGATAGCTAACAACCACATAACCCCTACTCAAATCTTCAGTATGAGGTTTACATCTATTAAAGGTGACCTTTTTATTTTCAACTAAACTAACACTTTCATATATATTATCCAATTCACTTTTTTTTGGTTTAATGCCATTTTATTTTCAATACTAACGACAGCCTGACCAGAACAAAGCTTGACGCCTAGACTACTTCTACCAAATTAAATTTGAATAAGCTTAAGTGGTAATGAACTACACAATAAAAAAAAACTCGTCTTGCCAAGAAAAACTATTTCTAAAAATCAACTGATCCCCAAAAGTTCATCGACATACAATCGGTTCAGTAAGCCCCAATGGTCGGGGGCTTTCATTTTGGGTTACAAAAAAAGCAGACAAGCTGGACCGACCATATGAATCTTTAGTTATTGGCGGTAGTTTCCATTTTTATTTCTTTTCCATTCCAATGAATTTCTAATTCCTTTCTTTCGGCTTCAAGTTGTTTGAAAAAAGTGATTTCAAAATTTTCAGTTTTTTCACTCCAATTTGTTTTTAAAAAGTCCCCTTTCATTGCAAATTCATCGCCAATTCTTATATCCAAAATTTCACTTTCAAAAATCACTTCATTACTCTTATTTAAAAATAAAAGAAAGTAATATTCAGGGTAACCCATGTGGTATGAATAATCGTAACCAGTATTTTGTCCAATAATTAAAACTTTCTGATTTAATTGTTTAATGTCTTCAATATCTTGTGAATCGTGAATGTCATAATCGGTATAATATGATTTTCCATTTATTGTGATTTTATTCCAGACATTGAATGAAATACTCCAAGGTTTTGAATAATCTCGATAAATTTCTTTAAAAAAAGTTGAGTCAATTTTCACTTGAGTTGTTCTCTCAATTTTTCCAATAGGTTTCATTATCTCAACATTATGACTATCAAAAAGTACTACAGAACTTTCGCTGATTTTGATAAAGTCAAAACCTATGTTGATTTCTATAGGTTTTGAATTATCAATAATTGGCAATTTCAAATCTAAATATGTTTTTAAAGTACTTTTTTGGGAGTAAGTTCCCTCTATGATGTTTTTATGACTTCTGTAGTCATTATAAAAAGCATAGTTTTGACCATAATTTTCTAATGAGAATAAAATTATCAATAGAACTAAAATCTTTTTCATATTTGTAAGTAAAGTAATTTGTATTGTAGGCTATATATAAAAGTAACTAATTTTTTGAACAAATATTGACAAGAGAGAATTCCAAAGAAATTTTACAGATAAGTAATTGCCAAATCAATCATAAACCATGTAATAACTAGTTTTTAATAGTTTAAAATTTTTTTTACAATTCCATTTTCAAAATATTCAATTGACTCTCCGCTTAACTCTCCATTTTTGTAATTCCACTCAATTTTCTTTTTTCCGCTTTTATAATATTCCGTAGATATTCTTGCTGGTATTCCATTTTTATATTTAAAGTCAATCCATTTTTCTCCAGTAGGATAATATGCGATTCCGCTGATTAGAATGTCATTTTCAAATTCCCAGATCGTTTCTTTTTCTCCAGTTTCATAATATCTGATTGCTGTTCCGTCTCTTATTCCGTTCTTAAAAGTGTATTCTTGAAGGAGTTTACCACTTTTAAAGTAAGATTTTCCTTCAATAATTTGTCCATTTTCATAATTCCATTTAGAGTAAGTTCCGTTTATGTGATATTCTTCTGAAATTCCATTCAATTGGTTGTTTTTATAATTCCAATCAACTTTTAAATCTCCATTTTCATAAAATTCTTTTGTAATTCCGTTTAGTTGACTTAAACTAGTTCCATTTTCTTTAATTTCTTTAGTTGTAGAACAAGAAAAAAGTATTGCTAATGATAGTAAAAATAGTATTCTTAATTTCATTTTGTCAAATTGTTTACAACATCTGTATAACCCCTATTCAAATCTTCAGTATAAAATATAGGTCTTTTAAAGATGTTGTTCTATCTTCAACTAAACTAACACTTTTGTAAACTTTATCCAAGAGACTTTTAATTAACCACTGAAAATCAAGCATTCAAGATTATAATGCGGCGATTGTTTGCCAACACTATTGGCTTATTCTTTTTCATTACAAAGCAAATGCAGGTTTCCGTCATCTTCATTTCCATGATTATTTTTAGGGACACTATTTATTTTCAAAAATAATGAGTGAAATAAAGGTACTCCCCTATTTAGAAAGCAGTTTAAAACAAGTTCAAAAGGAAGTAAAAACCTTATAAAACAACCTATTAATAGTTATCAAACAAGAGCATCAAAACCTTACCACTGGCACAAAACCAAAAGCTTTAACGCCAACACAAGAACAACTGGTACACATCAAACCGAAAGTATTAAAACAGTTTGATTCGAAAGGCCAGGCACAAAGACTCAGATATCACTGGCCTAAAACGAAATTAAGTGGCTATTAGATGGCTGTGACCGTTTTACAAGTAGAAGTAAGTTATGCAGGTCTAATACCAGTGATTAGAAAAAGCGAAAGCAGTGTAAAATGGACCAGTACCAAGCAGTAAATTAAATACGGGATTGCCCATATTTGTTTTATTGAATATAATAATGTCGCACTTCTTTGTTAATTCGTTTATGCTTTTTGTCAAATGTTTTAATCACCGTTTTTCTTTTTCGGTTTTTGTGAATTTCATATTCAATTAGTTCTCCTTCTTCATTATAATAATTCACTCTTGTTTTAAGCAAAGTTCATACGTCATAGATGTCTTGAGATTCAAAAGTTCCATTCTCTATATAAAACTTAATTTCTGATGATTTTCCATTCTCAAAATTTCCTGCAAGCCTTATATTTCCGTTAGGATAATAGTCGGTTTCTATTCCTTTGCAAATTTTATTGCAGTTTAATTAAGTCCAGCGTTTGCTATGTAAATCATTTCCTCCACCAAAGAGTATTCTTGGTATTTTTATAGTGTCATTTTTTCTTAAATCAATTGTGACTGTATTTTGTGAAATCCATTCTCCACTCTCAATATGATAAGTCAGTATTTTAATAGTGTCCGAATCAGGTAAAATCTGTATCAAATTCAGGCGTAATAATTTTACCAGAACATGCGCTATAGAAAACAAAATTTAATAGTATTTTCATAATTATGCATAACGCGATATTTATGGTTACTTACGAGATTAAGCAACTTAAATTGGTAAACAACTACGGACTAGAGAAAAGTCCTTCAGAGTATTTCAAATAAGCACATGCCAACGCAATTAATTATACACTTTGGTACCATTAGTTTTTATTTCAAATTTACTTTAATTGTAGCGATATCAATTCCTTGCACTACAATTTCAAATTCCTTTATGTTTTCAGAAGTTAAACGTGCTTTTATCAGAATTTTATTAAATTTTATTTCAGTTTTTATTATTTCTATACTCGGAATAACTTTATTGTGTTTATTCCTTTCCTCGGAAGTCAGTTTTGCATATTCCTCATCACTTGGAAATTCCAAATTGTTCTTTGAGGCATAAGTTTCATAAGGATAACCGCGTAATAAAATCTCGAGTTCTGTATTATTTGTTCCCAATTCGATTTTAATAATGCGATCTTTTTCTACATCAATTATTTTTTTATCTGGAATTAAAATTTTTATTTCATCTTCAAAAAAACTTCGGTCAGTAATTGACGGTAATTGGTCAAAGTCTTCTTTTGTGAGTCCGTTTTCCAACAAAGTCCATTTTTCATCTTCAGGATAATGAGAATAGACAAAGGATTCTGGATTAGTCATAAACCAAAAGTCATCTCTTTCGGTATTATCTTCATTTTTGCTTGCCCAAGTCGTGTCTATTAAAAACCATTTCTCATCAATTTTTACTGCATTCCAAGCGTGGTCAGGAACGTTTTTGGAAATAGAACTATCAAACCATTGTTTTGAATATCCATTCACAACTTCGCCTTGTATATCGAGGTCGTTACAAAGTTTTTTAAAGAAGAGTGAATAGCCACTACAAATTGCTTTTTTCCGTTCTAAAGTTTTATCTATAACGCTGTCCTGTGAAATATAAAATTCCTGCTTTAGTTTCTTACTTTCTAATAATTCAAAGTCGTAAGTAATATTGTTAGTAATCCATACAAATAAAGCACGCACTTTTTCTAAATCAGTAGTGAATTCCGACGTTATTTTTTCGGCAAGTTTGTCTTTTGGATTGAATCCAATATTTGCTACATGCTTATCGATTTCAGCAAAATCATATTGTGCATGGGAAATAAATCCAATGAAAAGCAGAAAAATTAATATATAAGATTGATGTATATACAAATTATTGGTACCGTCTAGGCTAGGGTTAGTATGATAATTAAAAGTAGTGAACTTTTGATTAAGCTTATAGCCAAAGCTTTTTATATTATTTTTATTTGAAAGCCAAATCAAAAGATTCAGCGGTCTTCACAAATAAACCAGACTATTAAATATAGTGCTTTCTGGCCCCATTTGTTATAGCCATTGTTAATAAATGTACTTTTCGTCAGTATTCCAATTCTAATTTTACTCAAAAAATTTAAAGTTCCATTTATTTAAAGAGATTTTGAATTGCTTCTGCGTAGTGTTTTTCAATTCCGACCGTTTATTTTATGCAATACGATTTAATCAATTCTTCCGTCCGATGTAAAATTATGTGCTTAGATATTACCTGCCAGTAAAACTTTAAAAAAATCTGATACCATCGATTTACCTAAATCTATACTCTAATCTACATTTGATAAAATTGTAATAGTATAACCAGATTTTGGCAAGTAGATTATCTCACCACTTACTCCATACCATCCACCACTATGACCTAAAATAGTTTCATTATACCTTTTATCTACATCTATTCTGTAACCTAAATGTGTATTATATCCTTTAATACGAGGCTTTATCAATAAGATCCACAGTTACTTTATTTATCAATTTATAGCTAAAAAGAGCTTTATTGAAATTAAATAAGTCTTCAGCGGTAGAATAGTGAAAACCTCCGGGAGATGCTTTTGACAAGTAAAAGACATTGTTCTTTAATGGCTTAGTTGGATCTCCTGCAAAAGTATAACCGTTTGCTTTATTTTCTATAATAGCGTCAACATCATAGGCATCTGTATTTGTCATTTTAGCTTTTCTGAAAATATTTTGGTTTAGATAGTCGTAGTAATTGTTTCCAGTGATTTCTTCTATAATTAATCCGAGTAGTAGATATCCCGGAGCATCATAATTATATTCTGTTCCCGGTTCTGAAAGCAAGGATTCATTTACGAATAATGGAACAAAGTTTTTTACGTCCTTGAATTTAAATTTACATTCATCCAAAAAATTAGTCACGTGAAAGTTTGATAATCCTGCAGTATGGGTTAATAACTGAGAGATGGTTACAGAATTTTTAACTTTCTCATTTGGATAATCTTTTAAATAATTTCCTGTCGGTGTGTTTAGATCAATTTTCCCTTCTTCATGTAATTGAAGTATCGCAACGGCGGTAAAGGTTTTTGTTATAGATGCGATATTAAATTTTGTGCCAGTTTTATTTTTTATATCATGTTCTTTACTCGCTAATCCATAAGCTCGTTTTTGAATAATATTACTATTTTTTGCTACTAAAATTGTTCCTGAAAATTCTTCAGCAGTTAACTTGTTAAGGAAGGAATCTGTTTTACTCTTTAAGGTAGAATCAACTTGGGAATAAAAGTTTTCAGCAGTAAATAAAAATAAATTGGTATTATTTCAATTTGATCACATCACTGATGCACATCCACTTATGTCAACTAAGATTACAATTACCAGTAAATATGGTGATTAAACTATAATTTCAAAGTTATACAAGCATATCATGCATATTAGACATTTATAAATATAAAAGATCAAGTCTAATTCTACCAAGTATAAATAAACGGTCGTTTCAGATAGTCTAAATCTACTTTTT
>NZ_PJBS01000129.1 GCF_002836055.1 Psychroflexus sp. MES1-P1E | reverse complement strand
GAAATAAATCACTAACATTTGAAAATTGAATCTTTTGTAATTGGATTAGGATAAATTACCGCCATTTTTGTTGTTTTATTTTCATAAGAGTCTGGACTTAAAGGACCCCCTTTTTCAATGCAGGCGAAAAATTGGCAGAATTTAAAAAACCTCCCCTCATTTCACCAAATTCTTTAAAAGACCTTAGAAAAACAACTCTAGCTAACTTTGATCATTGGCGATAATAAAGTTGATGAACTTTTCTTTCTGAAAATCATCAGGCAAACTAATTTCAAAAACAACATAAGACTGATAGACCCCTTCAATAGGAGAACACTCATAATATAAAACTACCAAAAAATTTGAAGGGCTCATTATAATCAGCTAAAATGGAATACATTCAACGATTAGCCGATATTGAAGCTCTTCGAAAATTTGAGTTTTCAGGATTAATTTTTCAAAGTTGATGATATAATCATTCAAAATAATAGACTCTTTTTTGGATATATTTTCTTTAAAAGTTGTAAAATCAATCAAGTCATTTATATTAAAATTGTCACTCAAGATTTCTATGCCTAATTGTGCTCTATAGTAAAACAATCCCTCTTCTGTCTGACAAAAATTTTGAGCATAGGATAAATTCACCTAAAGAATAATACATAAATAAGTGAAGCTTAATCTCATAAAAGAGCATTTAAAGTCAAAATAAATAATTGATAATTATGGTTAAATAAAATAAATTTATCTAAAAATGAAAGCCTTTTTTGTCTAAATGACTATTATTTTACGTTTTTTGAAATCCTTTCTGAAATCAATTTCAAAACCACTGGAGACAGCGTTTGTTCAATGAGTTGATATTCTAAAATATCTCCTGTATCGCTGTCTTGGAAGATGTGATTTAAACCTTCTAGCTCGTGAGTTTCAACTTCCGTATTAGCGCCATCACTCAAAGCTTTATCTATAGCTGCTAAATTCTCTTTGGCAGACACTTGAAAGTCTTTACTTCCATTAAGGGCAAGTACAGGACAAGATACCTTTTGGAAGTAATTGGCAGGACTAGATTTTAGGATCGCCATCAATTCTAGATTATTGACGATAGAATTTACCATATCGTTTAGCTCCTTTTCAGGTATAGTAGTTTGGTATTTAATTGCTAGCTTTTTTTTTAATTCAGATTTAAGAGCTTCGCCTTCTAAACTTGATTTTCTAAGTTCTGAGTATAGGCTAGCTAACATTTCATTGGTCCCATCAATTTGTTTATCTGTAGCACCTCTAAGTATAAGGAGATCTTTGCGCTGCTTAAGCATCATCACATCACCGTTAACCCCGGGAGCAGCTAGCAAAACTAAAAGTCGATGTCGTTTTCAATAGCGAGTTTTGGGGCGAGTATACCTCCCAAGCTATGTCCTAACAAGCCTACTTTTGTATTATTTATTTGATGGTTGGATAAAAGATAATTGATGCCCGCTTGTGCATCTCCCCTTTGAGTAGCCATAGTCATTTCTGAAGTTCGTCCACCAGACTCTCCTACCCCTCGCTCATCGAATCGCAAAACTGCAATCCCACTTTGGGTAAGTTCATGAGCCAAAAGCAAAAATGGCTTATGACCAAATATATTGCTATCTCTATCTTGAGGTCCACTACCACTCAAAAGCAATACAGCAGGAAATGGGCCATCTCCTTTTGGTAAGCTAAGTGTCCCTGCCAAAACGACATCGTCACTTGTGCTTTTGTAGCTCACCTTCTTCATCACATAATCATATGGTGGCTTTGGTTCTTGAGGTCTATTCGGAAGAGTGCTCCCTCTTTTAAAATCAAGTTTGAAAGACATTCCATTTTGCGAAAAATTACCAACAATGGTATCTTTTAGGGCTAATTTTCCCTGATACTGAATACCTAACTCCTTAATTTGGATGGTTAACAAAGAATCAATATAAGTGGTGACGTCCGACTTATATCCTTCTACACCTTGTAAAGGGACATCCATCGTTGAAGCAAATCCGTTTTCTGTTGCATTAATATGGAAATTTATACCAAGTGAATTCCCTTGAAACTTCAACTCACCTTGCCAGTCTCCTATAATGTCTTGAGCTAAAGCAATTGAGGATAAAACTAGTGTTAATAAAAAAGTGCAAAGTGTTTTCATAGGAATTTATTTAATTTACAAATTTAGTTACCATTTTATATATGCCTCTTGATCTCAAGTAAGTTAAGTGTTCTCTTTTTTCGCTCCATCTTCAGGAATCCATAAGGTATCCAAAAAGATATTATTTTTAAGGTCCTTTCGCTGAGTAAGGCAATGATTTAGAGCTTCCAAATGGTTACAAATCAATTGACCTTTACTTTCCTCCACAAATTTTATAATATCTATCATAGTCATCAAAATCTTGTATAGCTCCTCCTAAAAAAGAAATTGCTTTGTTATACTCCAATTCTTGGTCGACATGTAAACCTTTAGACTTTAAAGCATCTGTATTCAAATTACTGCAAGTCATAGGAATTTGTCTTTCTTTTAAGAAATTGATTCCAGCCTCATAAAGGTGATCTGCATGTTGATGAGTAATAAAGGCATGCGTGGCTTTATCTCATACGTCTGAGGCTTGTTCTGGTAAAGCAACTAAAGGATTCCTAAGAGACGGAAAGCGTTTAGAAGTAAATGCTCCTAGACTTCCCACTTCGCCAAACATAGAATCTACTAAGATATGCTTAGTTTCTGTTTCGATAACAGCAGTGGCATTTCTAAGGTGATGATATCTCATTATTCTGATTTTATTTTTAATTGACTTGATGTTCAAAGATAATTCAACTTTTATTATGAAGTTAAATTGATGCTATTGCTTTTATTTGCAAAAAATCAAAAGATGCAAATAAGTATTGAACCATTTAGTTCCTTTGAAGTTGAATCACTCGAAGATTTAAGCCAAAAGACCTTTAAAGAATCCCATGGACATAGTGCCACTGAAATTGATATTCAAAACTATGTTAATTATCACTTCAACACCCAAACTTTATTAAAAGCTCTTAATCACTCCAATATCTACTTCCATAAAATACTTTTTGACAGCCAACTTGCTGGATATTCCAAATTAATACTGGACAATCCTCATCCTCTTACCGATATATCGCCAATAGCTAAATTTGAAAGGCTTTATCTTTTAAAAGATTTTTACGGACTTGGTCTTGGCAAAGAGCTTCTACAACACAATATAGAGATCGCAAGAGCACATCAGCAAAAAGCCTTTTGGATATTTGTATGGACTGAAAATGAGAATGGGCTTAAGTTTTATAAAAAAAATGATTTTAAAATTATTGGCACTCACAACTTCAAGATAAGTGACCAACATTCCAATCCCAATTTTGTAATGTTGAAATTATTATAAGTTTTTATAAAATTGTAATCTCGCCTGGTATACATTTAGTCCTCTTTATAAATTCTTTATTTATTTGAGAAGAAATTGCTTGAGAAGAAACTGTAACCAAATCTTCCCATTTTAAATAGGAATCTTTATATTATGAAATGTCAAAATTTTAAAACCCTTATGGTCTTTAAAAGTTTTAAGCTTAAAAGAAAGCACCTACAATCTCTTGGATTTTAAGCCACCCTTACAAAGGATATGATTAGTGAAAAAATAATTCTATAGAATTTAAGTGTGACGGGCAGATTTTTTTAAAAACATAAACCATTTCAAACTAGAGCAAACCTTATCAAATTGCGGTTATTTTTTTATGAATTTAGGGACAACTCGTCTTATCTTCCCCTAAACAAACTTAAAACCCATGAAAATACTTGGTATTTCAGGCTCAGCTAGTCGGTATAGTAGTAATTACTATCTTCTTAAAGCGATACAAAGTTACGCTGAAGGTGAGCATACTATGAGCGTTTATGATCTCCTACCAAACTTTGAATTGTTTACCCCTGATAAACTTAAAAACGGAGTTCCTCAAAACATTTTAACATTTAAAACCCAGATACTAGATGCAGATGCTATCATTATTTGCACACCAGAATACACCCATAATATCCCAGCTGTCTTAAAAAATATGATAGAATGGTGTACCGCTTCTGGTGAATTTGCTCATAAAAGAATCTTGCCCATTACCTTTACTCCTATTGCTCCTAGAGGTGAATTTGCGATGTCCTCTTTACTGATGTCCTTACAAACTATGGATGCTAAAGTCGTTTCTCAACTTCCGCTTTATAAAACCGATGTGGATATCGAGCATGAGCAGATTAACCTTTCTGAAGACGTCCGAGATATCCTTGGAGCTGCTCTGGAATTGTTTTAAAGTATTGTTTTAAATTTGACAGGTATACCAATTTAAATTTAATCTATTACTAACCAACTCATCCTATGAAAATAATTTATTTAATCACTCTTTTAATATGTGCTAATACATTCTCTCAGGACTTCTTATCCATTGAAGAAGCAATGGAAAATGCAAGTAAAAAAAATGAAATCTTTAAAGAGTATACTGTTTTTGAGCATTCTACTCAAAAGATAAATTCTTCACTTAGAGAGATTGCACCAGACATCCAGTCTATTTCTGTGAGTAAATCCGCTCTTTCAACTATTCAAAAAGAAACACCAGAATTTATTCATTTTTATGTTTACCATGAAGATGATACACTTTCGGTTAAAATGCAAAGACATCAAGTTTTAACAGATGACTTTAAAGTCCGCAACCAGGACGGCAAGGTTTTGAAATACAAACCAGGATTATATTACCGTGGAATAGTTAATAATGACTTTAAATCTTTAGCTGTTTTTAGTTTTTTCGATGAAACTTTGAATGGAATAATTTCAAGCCCATCTAAAGGGAATAGAATTGTAGCGCAGCTTCGTAATAAAAATAAATTTGTCATATACAACGATTCAAAAATGACAGTAAGTCAAGATTTTTCTTGTCAAGTAGATGAAATTGAACAATTTGGAGATTTAGTACCTCAGACAGATTTTTCAAATAGTACTTCTGCCTCTGCAAATTGCGTTAGAGTATTTTATGAACTGACGAATGATATTTATGTAAACAATTCTTCATCTACCAATTTAACTTTAAACTGGTTAACATCGGTGCATAATATTGTTGCAGCTTTATACAGCGATTCCAATATTCCAACTGCATTAAGTGAAGTCTTAATTTGGCAAGTTGAAGATCCATATACAGGTGACAATATAGAAAAGTTGACTTTTTTCAGAGAGAACAGAATTGCATTTAATGGCGATATAGCTCATCTCCTAGATTTACCAATAACTGGTGGTGTCGCTTATTTAAACAGTTTGTGTCAAGATTTTAACCATGCCTTTTCAGGACTATCTTTAAATTATGAAGAGCTACCTACTTATTCATGGACCGTAAAGGTTATATCACACGAAATGGGCCATTCTCTAGGATCGCCGCATACTCACGCGTGTTTTTGGAATGGGAACAATACAGCCATTGATTCCTGTGGTCCAATTAATGGGTATTCAGAAGGCTGTGATGATGCCGAGATACCATCAGAAGGGGGGACTATAATGAGCTATTGCCATCTTGGTGCAACTGGAATCAACCTTGCCTTAGGATTTCATCCACAGGTTAAAGCCTACATGAACAGTAATATCGACACAAAATCATGTCTTGGCACAGATTGCATAGATTCATGCACGAGAACCATTGCAGGAGTGACTGTAAACCAATCCAATGAAAACTCTTTTACAGTAAATATCGATGATGTTATCTCTAATTCTTGGATTTATAGAATTTATGAGCAAAATACAACACCTGGTCCTTTCAATACTACTAATAGCAATTCAATCCTATTTAATGATGATGTAAAGCCCAACACGTATTATGTAATTCAAGTGGCTAATAATTGCACCAACGGTAATGTGGGAGGTGCATTTCAATCAAATTATCTAACTGACGATGATTGGTGTTCTGGTAGAATATTTACAGATATAGGTGGTTTGAATGGTAATTATCCAAGCAATCAGAATTTCCTAAAAACATTCTATCCTGAAGATTCAGCGAATAAGATTGGTTTAACTATAAATGATTTTGATCTTGAAGATGGAGCTGATTTTATGACGATTTACGATGGAGAATCTATCAACTCACCTATATTTTTGAATGGTGAGAATCTTACTGGAAATAATTTGACGACAAGTTATTTTGAAGCTTCCAATAACACTGGTGCTATTACTGTGAATTTTACATCCAACTTTGCAAATGCTAATAATTCTGGCTGGGAGATTTTAGTTTCTTGTGAAACTCTATCAATACTAGAATTCTCTGAAGACGATATCGCTATATATCCAAACCCTTTTAATGATAAATTATTCATCATGTCTAATGTAGATTTCGATAAAGTGTTGATCTATGATATAAATGGTAAGCAAGTTTATAAAAAGAACATAAAGTCTGTAAAAGAAAATTATTTAAACTT
>NZ_PJBS01000128.1 GCF_002836055.1 Psychroflexus sp. MES1-P1E | reverse complement strand
TAGGAGTAATTGTAGCAGGAATTTTAGTAAATTATTTGAGTTCTAATAAACCTGATTTGATTATTGGGACAATCGTTTTTGTTTTGGTTATTCAAGGAGCGTTTCGAATACTGATACTGAGCAAGTGAACTAAAAACACTAAGCACAACACAGAACTGAGGTAAAAACAACTCTTTTCTATTTTAATATGGAAGATTAGTAGTCTAGGCTTCATGAGACTGATTTTTTTCTATTTATGTTAGACAACATAGAAACGTAACTTTCATTATATGGCCTGCCTGATTTTATAATAGTAAAACACTGTTTTAGTAGCTTGTTGGTTACGGCAATTAAGGCTAGCTTCTAACTTTTGCCTACTATATTCTAACAAATTTCCCGACACACTTTGTTGTGCTTACAGGCCCTAAGAGAACATAAAAACAGCAAATGACGCAGCTTTTTATTAACCACCATACTGATTCTTGCCCTAACTCTAACACTGCTCTCAGACTTTCTAGCCGTTGGAATGATAAAGACACAGCTGCATACCTGTGAGGCTGTTCCAAACTTAAAAATCTATCAACAACTAGGATTGAAAACAAAGCGGTCTTCT
Organism: Psychroflexus sp. MES1-P1E; assembly: GCF_002836055.1. Classification (GTDB taxonomy): domain Bacteria; phylum Bacteroidota; class Bacteroidia; order Flavobacteriales; family Flavobacteriaceae; genus Psychroflexus. Next base: position 5,956 of record NZ_PJBS01000128.1, on the reverse strand, counting down.
GGCTTATACCATGTACAGTGATAAACAATTTGCGCGATGATTACACTTGTAACTTTCTTTTAAAATTGGATTTAAGCGAGCGTATATAACCTAATTATATAAGTAATTCAGCCAGTCGTGGAATCCCTAACTCAATCGGAATTTAAAAATATAGCGGGATGATTCACTGACCGAATTCACTCAAACGCAGGAATAAAAGAATTAAGTTGTATAATTAGAATTCTAAAAAATAACGAAATGGCAATTCAGTGTATACTTAATCGCTTTGGTCAGCGTGCCTCCGGAAAATTCCGTTGGAATTTTCTATCTGTGATTTGTTTGCTAAATTAGTTGCTTAATCATTCACCAAAAGTAGGCAACAACCTGTATACTTTAATGAACATTTAAAAACATAGGCAATGAAAATTTACACAGTCATTTTATTATCAATTTTCACACTTTTTTGCAATGCACAAAATGATACTGATTATCTAATGAAAAGCGAAATTGAAAACGACTTGAGAATTCTTGACGGTATTCTTAAAAACCAATCCTCATATCAAGGATTAAACGGATTTGATTACCGAAAGGATTTTGATAACTATTTAGACCAATTAGACGGAACAAAAATCACCAAATCTAGTTTTGGGTTGTTCTTATCCAAAACTATTGGAAAAATTGGCGATAGGCATTCTTATATAAAAGGTTATGATTTACCAGAAACACTCTATTTTCCCTTATCATTTGCACCATTTAAAGGTAAAGTATTAGTACTCGAATATGATAAGGCGAATAAAGAATACGCTTTTTGGAATTCTGAATTTCCGTACCTAAAATCTATAAATAATATACCACTAGACCAGATATTGCCAAAAATTCTCCCTAGCGAACAGCTCGCCCCAAAAAGTTCGTATTCTCTTCTTGCAATTAGAGATTTGAGAGATATAGAGACCGTTTTTAGCATTCTAAATATCAACTTGCCTAATTCTCTTTTCGTAACGCTTACAAATGAAAATGGAATCGAGAAAGGCGTAGATATTAAATTAGTATCAGATGAGAACAAGGCTTATTTATGGGATGAACGATTTCATAAGAAAAATTTCTTTTTGCGAGAGGAGCAGTTAAATGACATAGAGATTATCCAACAATTTTTTACGATAAAAGATAACATCGGATATATCCAGATTGTCGATATGTTGAGCATAGACGATAGCCCAGTATTTTTTGAGTATCTCAATGATTTTATGATTAAGGCAAAAGAAACTGATGCCTTAATTATAGATGTACGAGATAATGGTGGTGGAACACGTGATTTAATTCAAGAATTAGCAGGGTATTTTGTCGATCCAAATTCCGTGTATGTCGTTAACGCCACAAGGCAACGCGGGAAACTACCGTTGAATGATGAATTAAAAAAAGAGTTGCATAATCGCTTCTTATTTTCGAGAGATGAGTTGGATAGACGAGAACAAAATACAGTGGATAAATTTATGACTTCTTTTGAGCCAATGTATAACTTGGATAATGATAAGTTCAGCGAATATTATTATTATATTTTCAATGGTCAGAAAATCACAAAAGACAAGTATCATTATAATAAGCCTATATGTATCTTAACCAATGAAAGAAGTTTTAGTGCTGCTTCTATTCTTGTTTCAACATTTAAGGGATTACCAAACATGAAAATAGTTGGAGTGAATACTGACGGTTCGAGTGGAAACAGCCAGCGATTTGAACTACCAAATTCAGAATTACGCGGGAAAATAAGCACAATGGTTTCTTTTCAAAAAAATGGTAAAATATTAGATGGAATAGGCACATCCCCTGACATTAAAATAGAAAGGAGCTTGGATCAGATATTCTTGAAAGAAGATCATCAACTAAATAGACTACTGGAAATACTAAGAATGGAATAAAAACTGTGCTTAAAAACGTGTAAACTTAATGGCCTGTTTTTAGCTTACTTATGAAAAGTCCACTGGAATTTCCTCTGGTTCATTTCATTTTTCACTAATTTAGTTACTTAACCACGAGGCTAATCTTAATCATAAACGCCGTAATTAATAGTAGCATACTAAAAAAGTTAAGTATTGTTTTATCAAAACAGAACTATGAGGCATCTTTTTATATCCTTACTAATTTTAAGTTCTTTAAACAGCAAATCTTAAGATGAGCAATGGCCTGGTATTTCTCCTTTTAATGAAAGTGGTATTGTTCAAATAGACCAGAACTCATTTATTGGTGTTATAAGTGCGGTGACACTATTATTTGGATTGGCACAATTTGTTTTTAAGGATACAGAGCATTTTAATTTTTACCAAACAAGAGTGAGTTTTTTTCTGCTAGATTTATAATTGAATTCTTCAATATAAAAAGGGGGATGGTGTACCCATCCCCCTTTTTAAACACTGTTATTTTAATCAACAGTCAATTAATCTGTAATAGTAATCATTCCAGTCATAGAGCTGTGAAATTCACAATTGTAATACAACGTATCCGGTGCATCTGTAGGAACAGTAAATGTGATTGTTCCAGATATTGCACCATTATTTGTAACACCTGAATTGTATGTGTTAGCTGTACCCGTTCCTCTAACTCTATTTATATAGAAAGGGTGACCTGGAGTAGTTACGTTAAAAGTATACGTACTTCCTCTTTTAAATGTAAAGTCTGGATTACTTGAGTCTGAAAGTTCTTCTCCATTGAAAATATACGCTGAAGCTCCGGTATTAGTTACATCATAAGTCTTTGACTCTGCACCTCCTGGATCTGTACCTGCGTTAGAACCAATATTTCCTTGGGCAACGATTGTATCTAAATCAGCATCACTTAAATGAACATTTACATAGGCGTTAATAGTCAATAACTCGGTATAAGTTACCTCAGCACCGCCAACTAAAGTTGATACTTGAGTCTTACTAATACCACTATCTCCACTTACTGGATTTAAACCAACGATAATATTTCCTGTAGTAGCAATATCATTTTCATGTATATGTGCTGGATGACTACCGTCGGCAGGAGTACCAGTGAGGTTGATAGAGACCAAGGTTGTTTGATTAACACGTTTAGCAAATTCAACAGTACCATTAATACCAGCAACGTCTCTTTCGTTTAGATCATAGCTGATTGTTTCGCCTGTTAGCTCATTTTGTCCTATATCTCCCTGTGCAACGAGTGTAGATAATTCAGTTGCACTTAAATGTACGTTTATATAACCATTAAAATCAATTAATTCTTGGTATGTGATAGCAGTACCATCATTAAGGGTTGTAAATGTAGTTGCGCTTTCCCCCGTATCTCCATTTACATCTTCAAGCGTCAAAGCTATACCACCGCTTTCAACAGCAGTGTTAAAATGAATGTGCGCTGGGTGAACACCACCTGCAGGTGTATTTTGTAAATCTAACTCAATGGATAATGTGGCATCGCTATTTTCGATAAATTTAGCTGTACCAGAAACTCCAAAATCACCTACTGTTCCTAGAGTATAGATTTTAGAATTTAGTTCAGTTGGTTCGGGGTCTGTGTAGCCATCATCATCACTGCAACTGATAAAAAATAAAGGGATTATCATCAAAAAAGCTAGCAAATTTCTATTCATCATAATTTATTATTTAATTCTATTTCAACAAACGTATAATAAATATTCAAGTTCGTTTAAAATTTAACAAAAACAGTTAAACAATAATGATAGGGTATTCATATGGTTTGTAGGAGCTAAAAGCAAATAGTATTTATAAATCGATTCTAAATGATGAAATATTTGGAGGTCAAAATAGATTCATTTATAGCTTTTTATGATAATTAACTACTACCAATAAAGAATAAAATTAATTGCTTGGTTCTCCCATCCACATGGAAATTCCTTAAGAATTCCACTGGTTAGTTCTATTTTTACTAATTTGGCTTTTTATAAAGGCAACTACGCTTCTACATTATCGATATGGTTAACGAAAAACTTCTCATAAAATTGACTGAATTATAAAACTCTATAAGCTCTTATTTTCGTGTTATAAATATGAATATAGACAGAATAACAGCTTTTTTCACAGAAACTAAACTTATAAAAAGAGAATAGTTCACTAAATCTGGTCAATATTGCGAATGAAAGAATACTTCCAACTTCAATATAAAATGCTAAATAGGAAAATGATTGATTTTGGACTTCCACTTTTGATAGGATATCCACTTTTACTGTTTCTATTTATTCTGCTTTCCAATTATCTCTTTAGAAACACAGAATTCGCCAATTATGTTTACGGATTAATTGCATTAAGTTTCGTCTCAAGATTAAGTGATCCTAAACGAAACGATTTCTTAAAATCTATATTCAATAAAGACAAATACAAAAAATTAAGAGTAGTAGAAAACCTCATCTATTGCTTGCCTTTTACTCTGTTTTTAATTTACAAAGAACAATTTGTGTTTTCTATCCTATTAAATTTATTGATAATTATTATTATGCTGTTCAACTTCAGCACAAATGTGAATGTAACAATTCCAACACCGTTTAGTAAAAAACCATTTGAATTTGCTGTTGGCTTTAGAAAGACATTTTATGTTTTTCCAATAGCTTATGTCTTAACTTATATTTCAGTATCCGTTGGAAATTTTAGCCTAGGTGTCTTTTCTGTGCTATTAATTGGAATAACTTGCTTTTCTTATTATTCAAAAATAGAAAACGACTATTTTGTTTGGAATTATAATTTATCTCCAAAAGAATTTTTGTTGGAAAAAACAAAAACGTGTTTGATCAATTTTTTACTTTTAAGTTTACCAATTATAATAACTTTGAGTTTTTCATTTTTTAATCAAATTGATATTTTAATTGTTTTTATTCTTTTGTGTTTTGCTTATCTCACGACAATAATTTTTGCCAAATATTCGTCTTTTCCAAATGAGATGAATGTATCACAACTAATTTTAATTGCAACAAGTTTAATCTTTCCGCCAATACTCTTAATATTTATTCCTCTTTTTTATTACCAATCGATTAAAAAATTAAAAGACATTTTAAATGATTAAAATTGAAAAATTATCAAAGTTTTACGGTAAAAATCAAGTTTTAAATTCAATAGATTTAGAATTTAAAAAAGGGAAAGTATATGGCGTAGTTGGAGAAAATGGAGCAGGGAAAACAACTCTATTTAGATGCCTTTCAGGACTTGAAGATTATAAAGGAAATATCTCATCTAACTATACTAAACTAAAAGACCATTTAGGACTGTTGTTAACAGAGCCCTTTTTTTTCTCTAAAATTACCGGAAGGGAATATATACAACTACTTGCCAACTCAAGACAAATAAAACTATCCAATATTGAGAACAAAAATATATTTGATTTACCGTTAAACCAATATGCCTCTACCTATTCTACAGGAATGAAAAAGAAATTGGCTTTAACTGCAATTCTTTTACAAGGAAACGATGTATTTATTTTGGACGAACCTTTCAATGGTGTTGATATACAAAGCAATTTAATTATAACTGAAATTATAAAACGATTTAAAGAATTAGAAAAAACAGTAATTATTTCTTCTCATATTTTTTCAACTCTAGCGGATACGTGTGATGAAATTTATTTAATGAAAAACGGAGAAGTTATAAAGAAAGTAGAACAAGTTGATTTCAATAATCTTGAAAAGGAAATGAAAGAATTTACAGTTGGAACTAGGATTGACAAACTTGAGTTGAAATAAATAAAGGTTACTAAAAAAGTGCTGAGGTAAAAAACAAGTCAACAGGAATTACTTTAATTTTTTCTTTTGAGAGTACACAAAAATAAGTTTTGAATAGCTCTTATTTATTTTTGGTTTTTGACAACTTCATCTTGACAACTTGTTTTGCAGATAATAGATTATCTACGGGTATTTTCACTTTCTAGTCTACTGACTATATCCGAAGTATAAACTAAATAGGCTATGATTATCTTATACCAATTTAAACCTATAATGTCGCAATAAATCATTTCTTTT
>NZ_PJBS01000127.1 GCF_002836055.1 Psychroflexus sp. MES1-P1E | reverse complement strand
ATATCCACCTGAAAATAATGCTCCGTTTTTAAATAATCAACCAAATAATCTCTAATGTCTGTAAACGGGCTTTCTTCTTCTTCAAACTTATCGTCAATCCATATAACCTTATAATCTATTTTCATATTGGTAATGTTATTTGAAATTCAGCACCTTCAGAAATATTTTCTAAGGCGATAATATTTCCATTATATTTTTCTAGTATTTTTTTCGTGTGATATAATCCTATGCCTGAACCATCTGTTGTACTGAATTTAAAATTAAATATCTTACTAAGAATATCATCAGGAATTCCATTACCATAATCTCTAAAATTCAATACGATATTATCTTTGGTCTTACTCCAAGTTAAATCAATTTTGGTTGCATCAGCTTTCCTTGAATTGACAAATAAGTTGTCAAGCAAGACAGTCATTTCAAGAGGTCTGAAACTCATTACTTTTTTAAGATTCCTTGGGGTTGTGATGTTTATTTTTATCTCATTCCTTGAATGAATATATGAGTCGTTAGGAACGTATATATTTTCAATATAGTGATTAATAAAGCTAACGATATCTTCTGTAATTCGACTAGCTTCAGTACTGAAATTAGCTTTAGTAACGAATCGAGAAGAGCTAACTATTTTTTGAACTTCTAAACTTATATTTTGAACTCGACTCAAAAGTTTGCCTTTTGATTCTTCCTTTTCTATAAGTTCTGTTAGTTTGTCTAGTGACCAGGAAATATTATTTGCAGTATGTGTTATTTGGTGTTGCAGACTTAAAAGGTCTTTCTTTTCTCTTCCAATGACAGAATCACTAAACAAACGATTAGCAATTTCCTTATCTAATTCCGCTTTAAGACCTTCATTTTCAATATGCTTTTCTAGAGCTTCTTCTTCTGCTTCCTCTTTACTTTTCTTTAAATCAGAAAGTTTTTTCTCTACATTTTTTATTGTTTTTTTGACTTCCTTTTTGTCAAAATCAGCTTCATCTAATGAATCCGAAATACTTTTTAATATTTTCTCGGCAGAGTCTTTACTTTTTGATTCTAAAAGGCTTAAAATATTAGGAGCTATCTCAAAACTAATAACAGATTTAGAATTAGTTAAATTTGAAATTAGTTGACTTAAATTATCATTGACATTAAAATCTCTTTCATTGTCTCTACCTTCGTTTTTTATAAATGATTCGTTTATATTAATATAATCATTATCAGATAAAAAGTTTCCCCAATCTGTAATTTCAATGGTATATTTTTCTAATTTCTTTACGGTTTCGTAAAACTGAGATTCTAAACTTTCATAAGACTTAGTTCTCACGAAGCCATCACCACGACTTGATGTTTCTCTTAGATTATTATTATCTCCGTTAATAGAAATATAACCTAAGACTTCTCTAGTACCTAAATATCTACTATATCCTTGAGCTTTTCTATTATCCATTTTAAAAGGATCTGCGCCTCTTTCCCCATATGGATAAATCCTCAATCCATTTTTATAAACGAAAATATGACCATATTCGACCGAGTCTACTCCCATTCTTCTTGCGAATGTTAGTTTAGCAGAATGATTCAAAAAATAAATTGAATAATGAATATTATTTAAATCCTTAAAAGGATTGTTTTCTGCAACCTTATAAACTAACTGACCACCTTCAAATAAAGTAGTAACAATTTTATCTTTTTGAATATCGGACTCTATGTAGCTAGTTTTTAGTTGTAAAGCTTCAAAAATTGGATTTTTAATTTCACCATTAATTATATGAAAATAATCAATCTCTGTTTCATCTAATTTTCCTCTATCAAAATCCTTTTTGTTTTTCTTACTTTGCTTTAAATCACCATCTATTTCATCTTCAACTGAAAGAAAAATTTTAAAGGAGTCTCCATCTTGAATTGTTGAAGGATTAATTAGTCTTGCTAATGAATCCTTTAGCCTCTCAAATTTCTTTCTATCCCATTCGCTATGAAGATTTGAAATCTCTAATACTGTTCCTTTATCAATTCCGTAAGAACTTTTCTTTACTGTTTCGTGTAATACACTGACATTTACAAATTCATTATTACTGTTTTCTTCAAATTTGTTCCAATCAGTTATTAGAGCTTCTATTTTTGCATCTTTTTCATCCTTTATTGTTTCAAGATATAATTCACTTCCTAATCTATCACAGGAAAATCTTCCTATTCCTTTAGCTCCAGCATATGTTCTCTTTACTTTAATTTTATCTCTGAAATTTTTATAACTATCTTCTTCGTCACCTTCTATTTTTGATGAGCGAGCAACAAAAAGCCATTTATCAAGTAAGTCTTGATAGCCCATTCCTTTACCATTATCTTTAATTATGATTTTGCCTTTATCTGTATAGATGTCCTCGAAAACTACTTGTACTTTAGTGGCGTGAGCGTCATAAGTATTTTTAACTAATTCAAAAACAGCAATAAAATCATCTGTGATTAAGTCTCTACCTATTATATTTTTTAATGCAGAACTAATTTTAAACTGAAGAGGTTTTTGCATATTAAATAAGGCTATTAATTGTTATTCCTGCTTGTTCACCGAATAACGGAGGAATTGCATTACCAATTTGTGAATAACGGGGAACCTCTTGAGTTCTTCTTTTCCCTCCAGTTGTATATTTACCTTTAAACTCATACCAATCATTAAAAGATTGTATTCTTGCATATTCTCGAACCGTGAAAATTCTAGGCTCGCTATAATGCACATAATCGTCTGGTAACGTCGTTATTGTTGGAGTAGGAGTCTTTCCAGACAAGGGAATTATAGTTCTTTTTTTGAGATTAAATTTTTCTTTAATATCGTCTGATAAAGTCTTATTTTTATCAGCATTTTCAAGTATATATTCTAATTTTTCTACAGTAGACGGATTGTGTTTTGCAAATCTATGGCTATCAGGTATTTTCTCTGCATAGTTCCCTTTTAAGAGTTTTTGATAATTCGAGTTAGGTTTATTATAAAAAGCAGCTTTAAAAGATGCTGTGTCTGGTGATGTTGTTTCATTGATTCTTAACAAATCAGATATCGCATCTTCCAAACTATTTGTCAACCCTATTCCTTTGTTTACAAGGAATTTTTCTCTTTCATTTTTTAATGAATCAAAAAAGTCTATCGGTTTTGCTTTGTTCACTATATCTTTTCTAATTCCAACTAAAATGAAACGAGTTCTTTTTTGTGGAACGCCATATTCAGAAAAATCGACAAGTCGACCTTCAACTTTATAGCCTAAATATTTACCATCCTTTGGAGTATATTCTAATGCGCTTTTCACATATTCCGAATATACTTTTCCTTGAATTTTGTTTTTATCAAACTTTTGAGTAAAACCTTTTACATTTTCAAAAAATATAACTTTTGGTTGTACTTGACGAATAAACCTTATGTAGGATTTGATTAATTTATTTCGTAAATCATTTTCATTTCTTTTTCCAGCAGTAGAAAAACCTTGGCAAGGTGGGCCACCAGCCACCATATCAATTTTACCTCTTAATGATTTGAGTTCATTGGGATAGTTTTTGATTATTGCATTAATATCGTGGTTGGATTTTGGTAGCCAATTTGGCCAATCGAAGTGATTATTATTTTCAATTAAATTATGGTTAAAAGTTTCAAATGCATCTGGGCTTTTTTCAATAGCGAATAGACCTTTCCATAAGCCAGAATTATAAAGTCCGAGTGAAAGTCCACCACAACCCGCAAATAGGTCTATATATGTTTTCTTTTCGCTCATATTAATTTTCAGAATTGTTAGTTGAATAAAGTAAATTTCTGATGTCTATTTCTAAGGCATTTGCAACTCTAAGCAAGTTCTACAAAGATGGTTGTCGTGCACTTGTACACCATTGAGAAACAGTAGATTCGTCTTTACCTATTTGTTCTGCTAACCATTTTTTCTTTCTTCTGGTTTCGGTAAGAGCAACTTTAATTCTGTTGATTTCCAATTTAGCCAATTTGTTTGTGTTTTACGCAAATATGATAACTTATTACTAATAATATTTACATTTTAGAGGGTATCTTCATTCGGGTGGCGGTGGGGAAGTGAAAGCTCTTTTTATTTTGTGAGGCACGAGCAAAATAAAATGTGCTTGAACGTGTGGTGGCTCTTTTTTTCAGCTTGCAGGTAACGGTTCTCTAGTATGGCCAGTAGCGTGCAAATACAAGATTACCTTTCAGTTCATGTTTTAAGTTTCTAAATATACCTATACTCTCGGTTTAGCTCAGAGAAGCTATTGGCTATACTAGATGTTGTAGGCTGTTTTCATATCATCAAAATTATAGTGATTATTGCTAGTTTATAAGGCTTCTTCATTTTAGTACCCACACAAAAACCATCGTCTTCCCCCTTATCGAATCCGGATCAGTCAACAAGGCATATAGCGCTAGCCTATCGGCACGCCATATGCTTAGTTATTGTGCAACGTTTTTTTTACTTTATTTGATATTTTTATCATTTATGCAATTGTTTTAAATAGCGTTGTTCTTTGATAGTGCTTTTAACAATAATAACAATAACAACACTAAGAGAAATAACCCCTGAAACTATAATGTAAGTATAGAATCCATTAGAAAAGTACTCCTTAAAGTAAGGCAATAGCAAATAAAATCCAAATATGTAAACTGTTATACAGACTGGTGTAATAACATAATTTATAATTTGGCGGGTTTTGTAATACTTTTTCAGATAGGCGAGGTAAGATTTTTGAGTCATCGAAATGAGTTGCTTTTCTTTGCGATATAACGAATGAAACTCCAAGACAATTCGGAATGTAAGACTTGAAATCATAAGAATTAAACCTAGATTAAAGGTATTCCATTGACTGAATGCATAATAAAAAGCATAGATTATCAATACCATCACTGTTAACGACATAACAGTGATGCTGATATATTGACTGTTACGTTGCTTCTTTGCTTTTGTGATTATTTCTTTGGGATTAAAGTTTGATATATCATTAGCTTGAATATCCCATAATTTATTTAAGTTATCATTTTCCATTTGTGATACATTTTAAAAGTGATTTTCGAATACGACTCAAGCGCGTTCTTAATGTTCCGTGTGCTAAACCAACAGTGTCTGCAATAGTAGTTTGTGGTATGTTTTCTAGCCCTAATAATATCAATGCTTTATTTTGCTCATTTAGTTGGTCAATACAGTGATACATTTTTTTGATATTTTTTTCATCATCGTTTTTGTTATCACCATAGCTACTATTTGACAATAAGTCTTCATTAATAGTGATGCTTTTTCTTGATTTACGTAAATCACCTAAACAAACATTTACTGCAATTCTATAAATCCAAGTGTCAATAGACGATTTTCCTTTAAATGAGTTTCTATGTTTCCAAACCTTTATAAAAGTCTCCTGATGCCATTCTTTTGCAAGCTCATTATTTCCTGATGCATATCCTAAACATAACCTGTGGACTTTAGAAGCGTGTAAATTATAGATGTTAGTAAATTCTTGTTCTGTAATCATTATTTAGATGATAATATCGTTTGCATTTGTTTTAAAAACCATTCAGGTTTGTCAAGCATTATAAAATGGGCACTATTTTCCGCTATAATAAAATTGTAATCTTTTAAATTTGCATATTGATTTTTATAAGTTTGCTTAACCATTTCCTCACCATATGGTTGTGACGCTGCAATTATAGTAACTGGAATCGAAATGTTTTTTAAATTTTCTCTAAGGTCTAATTTAAGGTAATCTGTATATCCATAAACATATGTTTTTCGGTCAGATTCTAGTATCCAGTTCTTAATTTTTTCTCGAGCTGATTCTTTAAGGCTCATACCTTTCGACATTGCTGTGGCAGTTTGCTCAAAGGCTACATCATCCATTGCTAGTTGTTGATTGTTATATGGACTTTCATAAATCAAGTTTTCAGGATTGAAATCAGGAATCATCAATGCTCCAGAAGCAGGAAGCGCATCAATTAGTATTATTTTAGAAAGTTTTAAATCGTTTTGTGCAGCAAGCCAAGTGGCAATTGTTCCGCCCAAACTGTGACCAATTATGGTAGCATTTTGTAAATCATTTTTTAATATATATTTTTTTAGAGACTCGTTGACTTTAGGTAACCAAGGGAATTCTATTGGTTCTTTTCCTCCAAAACCAGCTAATGTTACTATGTGGCATTCGTAATTCTTTTCAAGTTTCTTTACAAGTGGATTCCAAATGTCTCCAGGAACTGTAAAGCCAGGAATTAATACTATAGGTTTACCTTTTCCTGTAACTTCTACACTGATAGGTTGACTTTCATTTTTTGCATAAATAGATAAAGAAAATACGAATGAGACTAATAATAAAATAAGATTTTTCATTGTTTTTAAGTTTTGATTTCCCTTTAGATGCGGAAATCAAAAAATGTTACATCTTATTTTAAAAGTGACATAAAATAAGGTCAATCTATTCTTCGATAATGGTTGGTCTAAATGTTGCACAATGTGCTCGTGTATGGTTAGTTGCGTAAAAGGACACGATTCATTTTCCGAACTACAACATAGTGAATTGTGTGAAAAGATCATCGTCTTAGCCAGCAGAAGCAATAAATTATATACGGCTTAAGTTAGCATTTTAATAA
>NZ_PJBS01000126.1 GCF_002836055.1 Psychroflexus sp. MES1-P1E | reverse complement strand
TCATTCACTATAAAAATGTAATGCCATTTTGCATTTTTTTCAATATTTTCTTGAATATCATAATGCTCCAAATTATAATTTTCAGGCATTCTCAAAATTCCATACTTATTTTGTGGTTTTGTAAATTCAAGTAATTCTTTTTGAGAACTAAAAATATGAGCTTGATTGTTTGTATATATTGAAAGCTTAACATGATTTTGCTTTAACCTATTCCAATGGTATAAATTTAAATACAATAATCCATTCTGTGCTGAGCGAACAATTATCTCATCATCACCTGCCTCAATATGCCAATCCTTATCTTTGATTTCGGATTTGTCATAGTCATTTTTTATTAAAATTAAGGTTTTGATTTTCGCTGTTATATTAGCGTCTAATTTTTCACTTAATTCAAATTCACCTTTAATTATATTCTTAATAAAAGTATTATCTTCTTCAGAAATATCTTTGAATGGTTCATTTTCTCTATCTAATAAACTTGAATCCTTTAGAGTTTTTCGCTCCCATTCTTTAAGGTCATTCAAAATGTCTTCAGGAAAAGAATCAGGAAGGTGTTCTAAAGGATCACTCTTAAACGATCGGGAAACATAAAAATTACCACCATCAGCAACTTTTAAATCGTGAGTAAATGTATCAATGGTAATGTTTTTAAAAGATCTTAGGTAAGGAATGTTGTCACCTTCATAAATGTAAATAGGGTAATCACTTCTATGTTCCCATTGTTTATAAAATGGCTCTTCCCATTTACTCGAATTGCTTTTTAGTTCATTCAAATCTAAAACTTTATTAACCTTAACTTCTTCGAAATTGTAGTACCTGATTTGATTTCCTATGCTATTATCAATAAATGAATAATGTAAATTTTGTTTTTTTGTTTCAGTAAAAATTTGGTGAGAATAAACATTATCTTTATGAAGTAAATTTAATTTAGAATTTGTTGAAAGCCTTATTAAACTATATACTCTTGAGTTATTCTCTTTTATATCTCTAATAATAGGAATTAAAGTGGCGCCGTAAAAACCAATATCTACTTTAATACTGTTGTTTATTTCACTTATTAAATTAATGTTTTTGGTGATAATTGAATCACTATACTTTGAAAGCCATTTAATTGTATTCCAAACTAGTTGATTGTTTCCTATTGTTTCTTCGTAAAGACTAGTCACTAAAACATCATCGTAATTTTCTGATATAATAGCCTCTCTCAATTTTACTACAGCACTATTTTCTGAATTGTAACCTAGCCTAGTAATAAATTCAGCACGTTTGACTCTTTCTTTATTCACCCATTCTTCAAGCCAATCAGGAATAAATTCAGGTTCGATAGCAAATTTTTTGTCAACGCAATTGCTTAAAGTTAAATCGTGAAATTTGAAGTCTGACAATTCAGTAAAATCTAACTTGAATAAAATGTCTAAAAACTCCTTATACGAGTTTTGAAGTTGCGTTTTACTACCATTACCTCTGTAGTAATCATGAAAATGTTGTTTTGTCCAGTTTCTATTATTGCCATACGATTTATCAAATAACTGAAAAACCACTTGCGCTTCAGAATAAAATACTCCTTTTTCATTTTCTATTTTATAATGAATTTCCTGCGGTTCTAATATTCGCGTTTTAAATATGAATTTTCTAAGATTTGTTGTATTTTTTATTGATACAAAAGATTTTAATATTTCTTCTAGTTTATCAGACTCTCCTTCATACTCAGTTAATACTTCTGATAGATTTAACCCTTTTACAATTTTACCTCTACCAAAAGAAATAGCATTACTTGTGTCAAAATCTGCTAATATCTGATCATTAATATGTGTTTTATTTTTTAACTCCTTAACAAGGTTATAAATTTCACTGGGTACTTGATCCGTTTCATCAATAGTCCTTAGTAGTTTATAAACTATTATATGCTCTGGAGAGTTGCTGTCATATTCTTTATCTGTTTCAAGTGAAAGATTAGGTAAATTAGTAATGAAACTATTTAACAGTTCAAATGAAATATTATTAGGAAGGTGTATGGCTAATTCCTGATCATACTTCCCAGAATTAATTATAGCTTTTACTAATTGCTCTCCCTGAAGTAATGCAATTTTATATCGATTTTCACTACATAAATTACTATCCAGTTCATTAAATAATACAGAAAGTTCAGTATTTGATTGAATATAGGTTTTTAAGGCTTTATCTGAACCGTCAAAAATCTTTACATCCTCAATTTCCACAATCTCATAAGTATTATTTGTATTTGCAACTAGCGTATAGTTTTTAAATAAGTTTCCAAACCCAACATCATCTTCCATCCAATCTAACAGTATGTTTGCTGTTTGCATTTCTAGCTCATCAACTTTTGACCAATCTATTTCTGAGCTGTCATCAGTTTTTATTGGGAACGCTTTGATTAATTCACCACATTCTTGAACTGGAAGTGTTTTTATCCTTGGACTATGGAATACAGACTTAATTACTTCATATTTATCATTGGAAAGCTCATTAAAAGCATTAGACCAATAAACTTTATCAGTGGCTACAAACCTTATTTCATCGTTTATATAAAGCCAAGGAATTGATGGCCATTTATTAGGATGAATATCCTCTGGCTTTTCCACCCAACTGTAGATTATTTTTAAGCCATTAACATAAACATTGATGCCTTCTGAATCAAACTGTGCAGACCATTCGTTAAACAAATCCTCATCCAGAATAAATGATATGAATATTTGGTCTTTAGCTATTAATTCCTTCCTTAAAGCATCTGGAATACTATTGTACTCAACTTCTTTTATTCTAAATTTATCGATACTATTTACCTCTAAATCTTCTTTACGACTTAGTAATTGACGCAGAGGACGAGGATTATCATTTTCATCTATAAACAATTTTAACTTGCCAAAGTATTTATCTACACCAATGCCACGCATAAAATCACTGTTCTGAAAGAAGTCAAGCAGCTTTAGTTTTGATGTAACAGGCAACTTATGAATATTGGAATTTGAAGCTACTCTATCGTAGGCAAGCGTTTTATCATTTATATAACCACTGAAACTATGCAGGTATTCTTTGATGTTCGAATACTTGTCAAGATTTAGCTGAATAATGTGATACCCCAATTCCTCTAAAAGTTTAGCATATTGCGAAGTATGCTCATTTATTAACCAAGCATCTTCCTCCTCAATTAATAGCTCTATAGAAAACGGCGAATTATTATGTAGAATGAAAGGAATCTTCCCAAAAAAATCTGGAATATATTTTACCAACTTATTTAACCATTTTAATAACTTTGGCTTTTCATACAAAGAGTTTTGAGCTATTATTCTTCCTAATCTCTCACAAATTTCTGGGCTAATTTGAGAAGCTAATAATTCTATATTGACAACCTCAACATTTAAATAATCATATTCTTTTAAGTATTTGGTCTCAAGATTAAAATGTGGTAGTTTTTTTTCTGTTCCTATAATATCATAGAAAATTTTGTTACCAAATAACTCAATCAATCCTGAATCATCCAATATGGTATTTGATAACAATTGAGTGCGATTACTATCATTAACAATAATCTCTATATTTTCAAGTTGCTCTAAGTATGTGGCGTTGTAACTATCAATGATTTGTTGAGCGGTATCGTCCTCAGGTAATAGTTTCCTTAGTAGTAATGATAAATATGAATTATAAATTGTATTGTCTTTGATAAACTCAGAAGTATAGTGTGCTATTGTTTCTATGTGTTTCTCTGCTATCCTAATCATAATATATTTATTCCAAGGATTGTCACCCTGTAACGATTCTCTTCTGGAATCTGGAATAAAATCAGCATTTACTAAAAAAGGCAGCTTGAATCTTTTATCCTCCATTGGCAAGTATGTAAATAAGCTAGAATACTCATATAAACTATTTAAATAGCCATCCTCAGCAGTAATTTTATTATCAATAATTTTTATACCAAAGGAAATTTCAGTTTCATTAACAGTTGCTAATTTGGGTGGGATGGTTTCAATTAAATCATCATTTAAATCTACAAATTCATAAACCTCTCTTTGGTTAATTACTTTGATTGATTTCTTTAAATCTATATTATGGAATAAAAAACTTTCGTTGGAAACTTCAATATCCGGATATGATATTTTTACGTAGTTAAACTTATCTTGATGATACACACTTTTGTTCCCAACATATTCAACAATTGTTTTTTCAATTTCGATTAAATTTTCATTATCACTTCTGGTTACTGTTACCCTATTTTTTGGAGACCTAAACTTTGAAGTGTTTCGTAAGAACAATAAGAATTGAGGTCTCTTGACAATATTATCAATTGCATTTAGGTAACCATCTTCTGAATAAATATGGTTTGTTCCAACTTTTAAAGCGAACTGAACAGGATTATCAAAGTCACTAAAATTACTATCATTAAATTCACTTGGTAATTTGTCTTCCCAAATTGGAATAATTTGCCAAGGAATGTCAGTGGAACTGTTGAATTGGTCTCTCTGTTCGGCATAAAGTAATTTATCTTCATCAATAAACTCGGGGTACTTTTTATACCTATCACTACTGAAATAGAAATCATCAAAATTTTTAAAGAGCGAGCTGTTACGAAGAAAAGCAAACTGATAACCACCTGATTTTAACCATACTTCTGTGCTGTTGGTGAAAACGGATTTAAAACCAATTCCTTTATAGCCTGTTTTTTTCTTATCTTTTTTCTTTGTACTCTGTGCCGCACTAGTTATAGCATTGATGTCTTCTTTACTAAAAGATACTCCATCGTGCATTACAAAGAAATAATCCCCATTAATATCAATATGAAATTCTACCTTTTTTTTACCGGGAGCATCATCCGCGTTTTGAAGTAACTCAAAAATCATCCTCTGCTTAGAAGAATACATTCCTGCACCTATTTCAAGCATTAGGTTAGCAATTATTTTGTTACCATCTGGGTCTTTTGTTCTTCTCTCGAAACGTTGTTTTATGTGTTCTTCAGCTATATCCTTATCAATAAAACTTTTTATTTGAAATACCTTTTTTAATAGCTCATTACTAAGAGTCCCTGATATATGTTTTTCTACATCTTGTTGGTTTAGATGACCATCTGATGAAACTTGTAAAGAATACGGGTTGTTTTTTCTTTTAGCACTATCGGAGTATGCTAAATCAATTTTGTAGTAATGTCCATCAATATATTTTGCAGCATTTGGCACATAAAAGGAAACTTTCTTTTGAGGTATTTTAATGTTTTCAAATTCTGGGTAATACAGTTTTTTAAGACTTACAGGGTTAATGAGGTCATTAAAAAAACCTTCTTTGTCTTTGAACTTTTTAAAAACAGCTATAAATGATAATGATTCTGTTTTCCAAAATCTTTTAAGTTGATCAGTGTAGTTTTTCATTCCTAAAAATTTAATTAATAAGCAATTCTCTTATTTCAAAATAATCCTAAATTAAAACATTTACTTTTTCTACAGACTTTTCATTTTTAAAAAGTGGCTTAACAGGATGTGATACCGTATTTCTGATTTCCCAATACAATTCACCTGCACAGAATTTTTTTCTGTAGTCTAGTAATTTTGGGTTAGAATTACTAATTTTATTACATACTTTTTCAAGAAGTGTACCTAAAGCAGGAAAAAACATATGTTCAAATATCGAATTTTTTTGATTTTTATCTTTAAGTTCTTTAAAGCTCTCAACAACTTTCTTAGCATGCTTGTCTGAGGTTTCTTCTAACCAATAAATAACTTCATCTTCCTTTAATTCAGTCTTTAAATAATTTGAAACCAACTGCTCTAAAGATCCCGTAACCTGATAAATAAAATTATATACAGCTAAGCAGTTTAAATTATTAATAGAGACTAAACCTAAAACTTCTCTACTTGGAATACCTACAAAATACGTGACTATTTTTTTTAAGCCGCTTTGTTAAATAACTTTTCTAATTCTAACTGCATCTCTAGAGGTGTTTTATAACCTAAAGTAGAATGTATTCTTTTTGTGTTATACCAACTGATATAATCCTTTAAACAATCAAATAGCTGTTGATTTGAGGTAAATTTATATCTATTAGTACATTCATATTTAATTGTTTTAAAAAGGCTCTCAGCGCTTGCATTATCCCAGCAATTGCCCTTTCTACTCATGCTTTGTTTTATCTTTATATTTTCCCTTAAAACACGAGACATTTTACTTTTCTGTAAATCAACTCTAACAAGACATAATGTTCTACTTCATCAAAGAAAGACTTCAAGTCAATATCTACAATATGCCGGTAAGCTGAATTGATAAGCTTCAAGCTTTGTGCAATGGCTTGCCCTGCATTGCGCAATGGGCGGAATCCGTAGCTGTGCTGTTGGAAGTTTACCTCAAATATAGGCTGCAATACTTGATGCAATGCTTACTGAAACACCCTATCTGTAGCCGTTGGTATCCCGAGTAACCTCGTTTTACGATTGCTTTTAGGTATTTCAACGCCTAGTATTGGAGATGGCTGATAAACTCCACTTTTTATTTGCTCAGTGTAT
Organism: Psychroflexus sp. MES1-P1E; assembly: GCF_002836055.1. Classification (GTDB taxonomy): domain Bacteria; phylum Bacteroidota; class Bacteroidia; order Flavobacteriales; family Flavobacteriaceae; genus Psychroflexus. Next base: position 149 of record NZ_PJBS01000126.1, on the reverse strand, counting down.
TGCCTTCCGTTTGCTTGTCGTGTAGATTTAAGTGTTTGCACACTTTTGACATCTACTCCACCTGCTCCCTTGTTGCGGTACACCTGCAAATAGGATGCGTTTAGATTCTCTTTTGATATTAATTGTTTAATCATAAATACTGCATTCCT
>NZ_PJBS01000125.1 GCF_002836055.1 Psychroflexus sp. MES1-P1E | reverse complement strand
TATTTTTTATGAAAAAGAATTGACTAAATCCGAAATTGAATTTCCAACTTTTCTGATTGAATAAGAAAAAGTAGTATTAGTTGTAATTTTTCTTTTCTGAACGTGCAAAATTCCAGCTGAATATGGATTTTTTCTAATAGAGGGAGATTTAGACACTAAAGTAAAACCAAAATTTGAAAATTTGAAACTTATGAATAAAAACCTCTCTGAATAAAATACTATTGCCAACAATAGCTATAAGTAATGCGGGAGGTTTGGGCAAAATTGAAAGGTTTAAGAATGTTTTTTCGCTCGCAATTTATATATTTATAGGATTGAAATTTATAAACAAAAAATTGCTCGCTTGGGTCAGTGCTAAATTCAAACTGAATGGCTTTTTTGCCCCAGCACTACTCATAGGTACTGTGTTGTGCAACATATCCAAACGAACTCTGAAAACCATTTAGAATGAATAAAATGAAAATCCTCATAATATTATTATTTGGAATTATTGGTTGTGAAAAAACGGATTCTGATGCTATTGAAAAAAGGATTGCGGAAAAAATAGCAAAACACGTAATTGAAAAAGATTCTTTAAATATGTATACATATTCTGGAGAAGTTTTATTGCATATTAAATCTGAGAAATTAAACGAAGAAAACTATAAAACATACGTCTCATTAAATGGTTTGAAATCAAAACCAACTGAATTTAAAACTGAAAAACTGAATATAAACGGATTTGAAACTATTATATATTATTCCGAATCAAAAACTGATTTGAGTTTGCCTAACTCATTTTTTGTGCCTGATGCTAAAAGTTGGAACTTCTTGTCTGAAATTATGGACAATCATATAACCCTAAACGAACTAAATATTATAATATCAATAGATGAAACCGGAATTGAGGAACTAAATGTAATTGACTTTTAAATAAAAATACGTTGCACAACACAGTGTATAATTAATTGCTTGGTCACTGCCGACTTACGAACATTCCTGCGGAATATTCTATCTGTGATTTATTTACTAAATTAGGTGCTTAATCACGCAACTAACCATACACAATCACGTTATAAGCCATTTAACATAACAACCATAATATAGATATAAAGAATATGAACATTGGAGATTTAATTGATAAAAATATACTCTATTAGAAGAAATTGGTAAAGGAGGTATGGGGAAAGTTTTTCGCGCTGAAAAAGATGGAACCATTTTCGCGTTAAAAGTATGCTTAGATGATGGGGAAGACGATATAAAGCGTTTTAAAAGAGAAGTTAGATTGATGTCTAATATAAAGCATAAAAATGTAATTGAAGTTTTAGACTCAAATTTAGACTACGAATTCCCTTATTTCATAATGCCTTTATGTAAATATTCTCTTGATGCAATAATTCCAAACTTAAAAGATGATGTAAAAGTTTCTCTTAAGCTCTTATTCGATGTTTGTAAAGGAATCAATGCAATCCACTTAAGTAAAATTATACATAGAGATATTAAACCTAAAAACATATTAATAAGTCTAGATGGCGTAATAAAAGTAAGTGATTTAGGTTTAAGTAAATTTGTTTTGAGAGATAGTTCAGTAATCACGTTGTCAAATCAGTATATGGGAACAGAAGGATATATTCCAACTGAATTTTATAAACGAGGAGGAACAAAAAATGCCGATATAAGAAGTGATATTTTTCAACTAGGAAAAACTATTTACAATATTTTGACTAATTCAAATCCTGCTCTAATAGAAAGTGATATTCTACCTGGAGGATTATTGTACATAATTAAAAAATGTATAGCCGATAACCCTGACAATAGATATCAAAATATTAGTGAATTAGAAACTGCAATTAGCAATTATTTATTATCACTTGAACCTAAAGCGAATCCAATAAATTATTTCAAAGATTTAATAAATATTGCATTAGAAAACTTAAAATCTAAAACTTATAATAAAGAGAATGTTGAAGGAATTATTGCTTCAATTTATACTTTCAAAGATTCACCTGAAGGTTTATTTAATAGATTTAATGAAATACCTTTAAAAATATTAGAAATAATTTCTAGTAATTTTGAACACGAAGCAATTCAATTAGTTGAATTATATTCTGAAAACACTATTAAACACTTTAAGGAAAATAGAATAGACTTCTCTGATGCGGATTCTGTTTCAGATATAACAAATGCATTTTTTCAAAGTTCTAAAAATTTAACTATTAGATTAAAATCATTGGAACTTGTTTTATTTGCTGCAACATACTGTAATAGATATTATGGAATGGATACATTTGACAATATGCTTCAAGCAATAAAAGATAATGAAACTGCCACAGCAGTAGCTGATATGCTAAGAAATAATATTGAAAACTACGAAGACGTTTCTGACAGAATACCATCAAATAAATTACATTCATTGATTGCCTTAGTACAACAAGAAGTTGTTGACAAAAAGCAAGAGAAAACAGAAGCAGAAAAAGTTGAATTAAAAGATTGGCTTGAAAAAAACGGCTTATAACAATGTATATAAAAAATAGCGCAAGTATTTGCTAACACTATGGTTTGGGTGTTTTTGGAAAGTCGCCAAATTTTTAAATTTAACGATTTCCAAGTAAAAAAATAAATAGTAAAATTTAAAAATTCGGCTTGTGTTAATCCGAAAAATTATCGCTTATTTTCAGCGCTACTTTTCATATACTAAACGTTACCTGCAAGCAAAAAAAAACCGACATAGAGAAAGAATAATGGCAATAACAGAAAATCAACTTTCAACTTGGTCAAATCAAGGAGCAACAAAAACATCTCAATTGACCTACAATTCAATAAAAACTTGCATAAATAACATTTCTTGGAATGATGACATAAAATACAATATCTACCTTCAAGGTTCTTATAAGAATTACACTAATATTAGAGCCAATAGTGACATTGATGTTGTCGTAGAATTTACTTCTGTCTTTTATTCAAATCGGGATGAATTATCATCAGAAGAATTAGATGATTTTAATGAAGTTTATGATGATGGAAAGTATTCACTAAATGATTTTAGAGGTGCTCTTATTGAGTCATTAAATGAATATTATGACGAGAAAAATATCGAGATTGGTGATAAAGCAATTCGTATTGATGGTTTCAATGGAAGATTAGATGCTGATATCGTTTGTTGTGCTACTTATCGAAACTATCAATCATTTAAAAAAAACAAGACAACTGATTATATTGAAGGAATTACCTTTTTTGGCTCTGAATCAAATGACCAAATAATAAACTTCCCAAATAAACATTATAAAAACGGAGCAACAAAAAACTCAAATTGTAATACAAATTTTAAGTCTACAGTTAGAATAATTAAAAATATAAAAACAAAATTAATTGAAGGTAATCAAATTACAAAAGAGAAATGTCCTTCATACTATATTGAATGTCTTTTATACAATGTTCCAGATAAAGCCTTTAAAGAAAATAACTATTCGTCTATTATCTTTAGTGTACTCAAATTTTGGGAGGACAGCATCAAGAATGACAATTTAGAAAATTTTGTCTGTCAAAATGAAATTATTGATTTATTTGGACCATCGGAACAACAATGGTCAATTAAAAATGCTAAAAAATTCATTAACAAGAGTATAACTTTTTGGAATAATTATTAAAATGGTAAAAGAAAATTTCAATATATTGGTTTTAGATGGAGGCGGTTCAAAAGGAGTATACACATTAGGTATCCTAAACGAACTAGAACAAAAATTGGGCAGTACTTTAGACAATCACTTCAATTTGATTTACGGAACAAGCACAGGTTCTATTATTGCTGCTTTATTAGCATTAGGTAAACCTGTAAAAGAAATTAAAAAATTATATTTTGAGTTAATTCCTGAAGTTATGTCTCAAGGAAATAAAACAAAAAAAAGTAAAAAGTTAAATGAATTAGGAAATAAAATTTTTGGCGATTTAATGTTTACCGATTTCAAAACAGATGTTGGTATTGTAGCACTAAACTATGACACACAAAACCCATTGATTTTTAAATCTAACATAAATCAAGCACACGGTATGCAACAATCCTTTTTACCAGGATTTGGATGTACAATATCAGATGCTATTCAAGCATCAAGTTCAGCATTTCCGATTTTTGACATTAAAATCATACATACAGAAAATCAAGGACAAATAAATGCGATTGATGGTGGTTTTATTGCAAACAACTCAACTCTATTTGCTCTAATAGATGCTGATAAAGCATTTAAAATCCAAAAAGAAAATATTAAAGTTATAAGTGTTGGTACAGGTAAATTCGTTGAGAAACCGATGAAAGGGTTTGTTAAATATTTAAAATATTTTAAAATCACAAAATTTATAGAACGCATATTACTTTCGAGCACTAATACAAATGTTATCCTTTCTAAACTATTGTATAAAGACATTGAAATTGTTAGAGTTAATGATACATTTAATGAACCTGAATATGGTACGAATATGACTGAAAAGGACATAGAAAAACTTGAAAAATTATATCAATTAGGTCGTAGTTCTTATGCTAACAAAGAAAAAGAATTGAATAATATATTTAAATAGCCAGCAGGTAACAACGTATAAAAATAATAAGGGTTAAATGCCAAACCCAAAATTGGTGCATATTAACAAAGTCCGCAAAATTTACAATTTGACGGTTAAATGAAAATAAAATTAACGGTAAAATTGTAAATTTTGCTAAGTGATAAATTGAAAGTTCAGTCCTTCGAAATCCCTTACTATTCTTATACAAACCGTTACCCAACATTTGAGAAAACATTGAGAGAACCAAGAATATATGTTGATTTTAATGAAATGATAGAAGAGAATCTTGTATTATTATCTAAGACAGATTTTAAACAAAATTCTGACGGAGTACCCATTGAATTAAAAGAAGGAATGAGTATTAAAATATATTCGGATGACAAAAATGATTTGAATGAAAGAGACAATTTAATTGCGGATGGAATTGTTGAACTGAACACTTACGGAGAATGGACAAAACCTGCAAAATGGAATTGTCGAATTGACAAGAACGGAATTAAACACGAATCTGATATATAAATTTAATGTTCTGGAAAAGGAAAAAAAATAAATTGACAGAATTTAAATGCACAGAATGTGGACAAGTACATTCTGAATGGCCAGCACTGGCTTTTAATTCGCCATCGAATTATCACAACCTTTCTGATGATGAAAAATCGGAACTTGGTAAGTTAGACACAGACTTTTGCGAAATTCATTATGAAGACCAAATTGACAGATTTATAAGAGTAACACTAACTCAAAAAGTAAACGACGCTTGTGAAACTCTTGAATATGGACTTTGGGTTTCTTTAAGTGAAAAAAGCTATTTGGATTATAAAGAAAATTTCAATAATCCAAATCACGAAACTGGATATTCTGGGTGGTTATGTAGCAATATCGCTGAATATGAAGATACATCTTCTATTCCGTGTGATTTAATGACAAAAAGTGGAAATGACCGACCTGAGATTTTTCCACACGAAGATTTTGACCATCCTTTTGTGAAAGATTATTACAACGGAATTTCAAAAACAGAAACGGAAAATCGGATAAGCGAAATGATAAAAAACGTTGGGTAACAATGGCTATAATTAATACGGGTTTTGGTGCTTAACCCGAAGTTTAGAGCTTTTAACCAAGTCCGCCAAATCTTTTGATTTGGCTTTAAAAACAAAAAAGATAAAACAAAATAAAAAGATTTGGCTAAGTGCTTAATCGGAAATTAATTACTTTTAATTCCCGTACTAACCATAGGTACTGTGTTATCGTTAATTAAACAAAGTCATGAAGAAAAACAGTTTGGTATATTGTATTAATCCAAGTCAATATGAAATATTTGACGAAAGAATTAATAAACCAATCTGGCACAGAAAATTGGAGCAAGGACAAGAAACTGGTTCAATGGTTTCTCAAGAAATGGATGAAATTAATTTTCCTAAAAATCCATTTGAATTTTTCGCTCCAAATAATGTAGGAATGCTTCTTTCTATAAGTCAGCGATACAGAAAATTGGCTAGAGAATTATATGATGAAAAGATAAATCCTAAAAAGAACAATCATTCTTTGGTTGAGACCGACATGGATAAGAAGAAATTTTTACAGGAAAAATCCATAATTGCCGCAGATTATATTGAATTAATTCAAATTTCTATTGTATTCGCATACACGGCAATTGAGTCTTTTGTAAATCTTAGTATTCCAGATGATTACAAATATGAAGTCAAAGTTAAAAATAAAGGCATAACTGAGATTTATGACAAAGTAGCAATTGAAAGATGGGTGTCTATGGGTGATAAACTTTCCAATATTTTAACTGACATATATTCAACTTCAAAAATTGAATCTCAAAAATTTTGGAGCAACCTTAAATCTCTAGAAAAGAATAGACATAACATCATTCATCAAAAATCAATAAATCGAACTGAGTTCTATAAAGAATATTTTAAAGAAAGTATTTTCAACCAAATTGATTGTGTTCAATCTGTAATGCAATTCTTTTATGATGCTCAATCAAAAGAAAAGAAAACCAATCCTTTATGGCCTTGGGCTATTGGAAAGGAAAAAAAATTCCCGACTACTGGATTCGAATCTGAAAATTTTGAAGTTATAGGCAATCTTTATGAAGGTAAAAAGAAAACAAAAAAACGAT
>NZ_PJBS01000124.1 GCF_002836055.1 Psychroflexus sp. MES1-P1E | reverse complement strand
GAGATGTTTCCGATCGTTGTCCTTGGCAACATTTGAAAAGAATAAATTAGTTTTGAGAGATATCAAATGCTAACTTTGGTCTTTGAAGATATTTCTATAAAGTTAATCCAATAAAACCAATGCCAAGTAATAAAAAACCAAAAGGAATATTAATTGCTATAGGTGGAGCGGTTGATAAAGGAACAAGCCCTGATGATGAGAATAACTCCGAAAATTTAGAGGAAAAATTCCTTGAAGAAGGGATACTAAAACGATTACTAAAAGAACTTTCGGGTAAAACAAACCGAGTAGAAATAATTACAACAGCTTCATTAATACCTGAAGAAACGGGGCAACATTATATTGATGCATTCATTAGACTTGGAAATGAAAACATTGACGTCATTCACATAAAAAATCGGGAAGATGCACACAATCCAGACTACCTTAAACGAATTAATCAAGCTGAAGGAATTTTATTCACTGGAGGTAATCAGCTAAGGTTAACCACAATTTTTGGTGGAACAGAGCTGTTGAACATCATGCTTAGTAGGTATCAAAACGAACATTTTATTGTAGCGGGTACAAGTGCTGGAGCAATGGTGATGTCTACTACCATGATATTTGGTGGCAGTAGTACGGAAGCATTATTAAAAGGAGAAGTTAAACTATCGAGAGGTTTTGGTTTTATAGAGGATGTCACATTTGATACACATTTTATTAAAAGAGGACGATTTGGAAGGTTATGCCAAACTATTGCAACCAACCCTATTGGTATTGGTATTGGTTTAGGTGAGGATACCGGGTTGTTGATTACCAATGGGGATCACATGGAAGCTATTGGATCTGGACTGGTAATGATCATTGAGGGCGGCAATATTAAATACACAAATATTGCAGATATAGAAGACGGAGAGCCTATATCAATTGAAAATTTAACCGTCCACGTTCTTTCTAAAGGGCATAATTATATTCTTTCTGAAAGGCGAATGGTATAATAACTAATTTTATCATTTATATATCTCCACCTTAGGTTTATGGTCTGTTGTTACCACTCCTCTGTACATTCCTTCGGTATTAAAAGACATGACGTAATTACCTTTTTTATCAAGAGCTATCAAACCACCTTCTCCATTTTGATGTTTTAATTTTTTGTGTATTACATATGTTGCTGCTTCTTTAAGTGTGGATTGTTTATATTCCATTAAAGCTGAAATATCATAGGCAACAACATTCTTAATAAAATATTCACCATGCCCTGTGCAGGATACTGCGCAAGTTGTATTGTTTGCGTAGGTTCCTGCTCCAATTATTGGTGTATCACCAATTCTACCAAATTGCTTATTGGTCATCCCTCCTGTAGAAGTAGCAGCAGCTAAATTGCCATGTATATCCAATGCTACAGCTCCAACTGTCCCCAGCTTTCTACCACTATTTTCAATATTTCCTTCTAGGTTATTATTCTCTCCACTATGGTCGAGCATTACTTCATTATTTTGCTGTGCTAGTTTCAGTTGCTGGAAACGCTCTTCATTATAAAAATAGGAGGTATCTACTAACTCACAGCCTTGTTGTTTTGCAAATTTTTCAGCACCATCTCCTACTAACATAATATGACTAGAATGCTGCATCACTTGAAGAGCAGCCGAAATAGGGTTTTTAATATGAGTAACACTTGCAACTGCTCCTGCATTTAATGAAGCACCATCCATAATAGATGCATCCATTTCATTTTTACCTTCATGGGTAAAAACAGAGCCTTTGCCTGCATTAAACAACGGTGAATCTTCCATCACACTGATGGCAGCTTCTATAGCATTAATTGCAGTTCCTTTATTTCTAAGAATCTTTTCCCCTTCGAACAACGATATTTTTAATGTTTCTAAATAAGCCGCTTCCTTTTCAGTAGTCATATTTCCCTTAATAATCGTTCCTACACCACCATGTATTACTAATACATATTTATTTTTAGTTGACTCCATTTGCTTTATTGTAAATTTAAACCTATTTGTAATGCTACATATTAAATATGTCAAATATTAAGAAACAAACTTGTACTACACACAACAAGCGGTATAAAACATTGCTCTAATAGTCCTATGTTTGGGGATTATTATTTTAATAAACAATTTAGTTGGCTGATAAATTTGTGCTGAAATACGCAACGATTTCATACCGAAACCGTTTTGCTTAATGTGACATCTGTGTAACAAAAAAACAATTTAGTCGTCTTATAAAAAACTTACCAACTTATGAAAAGATTAAAACAGATAGCTATTTTTATAGGAATATTAATAATAATTGGAAGTCTTTTTTTAGGTTTTAAAATTGGAAAAAAATATTATACAGCATACCAAATAAAAGAGGAATTAACCAACACGATTTTAGATAAAAAAATGATTCCTAATGATTATCAAGAAGCAAAAAATCTAAAAAACGGCCAAATTCTATCAAAAAAATTATTTAAGTTATTAGACATACCGCCTATTTGGAATAAAGTATCTGAAAACGGTTCATTAATGAGTAAATATAAACATTTAGACAAAATAAATTTTTATCTAATAGTTTATAAAAGTGATTCACTATTGGTAAATGGAATCATTGCTGAACCTAAAAAAAAAGGTAAGTTTCCTGTCATCATTTTTAACAGAGGAGGAAATAAAGAAATTGGAAAAGTAGCAAAAGCTAAAACACTTTATTCTTTGCTTGGGTTTACAAAATTAGTAGAAGAAGGGTATGTAGTAATTGCTAGTTGTTACAGAGAAAATGATGAATTTGGAGGCGAAGATATTAATGATGTATTGTATTTAACCGAGACAGTTAAAGAAATTGAAAAAGCAGACTCAAATCGAATCGGAATGCTTGGTTGGTCTAGAGGAGGTATGATGTCATATTTAGCGCTTCAAAAATCAGATTTAATAACTACAGCTGTAATCGGAAATGGTCCTACAGATTTATTCTCATTAATAATTGATAGACCAGAAATGGAAACAAATGTTTGCGCTAAACTAATACCAGATTATAAGAGGAATAAAGAAAAAGAATTAAAAAAACGTTCTGTTATTTATTGGGCAGACGAATTAAATAAAAACAGTAGCGTTCTAATTTTATGTGCTACAAATGATAAAAGAGTAAATCCAGAGCAAGCTAAAAAAGTTGCAAAAAAATTGACAGACATTAATTATGATTTTGAATTAAAAGAATTTGAAACTGATCATAAATTTTCTGATAAAAAAGATGAGCTAAATGAATTACTAATCTATTGGTTTAAAGAAAAACTGTAAAAACACTAAGCACAACAAAGTACTGTGGTAAAAAACAAGTAAAAATGCATTAATTTTCACTAAAGTATTTCTATAGGTATCCTCATATAGTAAACCTTCACCGAAAAATCAGGTCTAACAAAATATAAATTAGTAAATAATGAGAATAACCTTTACGATTTTAGGTCTTGTCTTTTTAATTACAGCTTGTAACAAAAATGACGAATCAATAACTACCCAACCTAACAATGAAGAAAAAGTCAGTGTAAAAGCTGAATCAACTTATACTTTTAATTTAGTCGAAAGTATTACATATGCTGAAGCACTAAAACACGATGATTGGAATAGCTCTGCAACTACTGTAATTCCATTAAAACTGGATGCTTATATTCCAGAAAACACATTATTAAAGAGACCAGCTTTCGTTTTAATTCACGGAGGAGGTTTAGACTTCGGCTCGCGTACAGATCCTAATATTGTTAATATGGCGAATTACTTCGCATCAAGAGGGTGGGTCGTATTTTCTTTAGATTACCGTCTTAAAAACGATAAGGGAACAGTTCCAGCAATTTGGAAACAAAGCACATCAAATGATGATATTTTGAAAGTCTATCCTGCAAATAGAGATGTAAAAGCTGCTATTCGTTGGTTATATGCTAATTCAGAAACATATCATATAGATACCGAGTTTATCACAGTAGGTGGTGGTTCTGCTGGTGCTTTTTTAAGTATTTCTTTAGGAGTAACAGAAGCTGAAGATTATACAAATGAACTATCGATAACTGAAGATCCAACCTTATTTTCAACAAATATGAATCAACCTTCAGAGGTGCATACTATAATTAATTTTTGGGGTGGAGAAGCATATGTAAAAATTTTAGAGTTAGAATATGGGTTACAGAGATTCGATTCAAATGACGCACCGATTTTTATTGCGCACGGCACAAACGATAATGTTGTCCCTTTTAGTTCCGCAGAAACACTTGTAAGTAAATATCAAACAACAGGAGTAAATTATGAATTTTATCCACTACAGGATTTTGGACATAGCGCTTGGGATGCAACTGTAAATGGGAAAAGTTTGTCTGATATAGCTTTTGAGTTTATTATATTGGAACAAGAAATAACTATTGAATAAACAACAACTACTGGCAACACCGTATATGATTTATTGCTAGTTTAAACTTATTTACGAATCCCGACAGCTCCTATGATCGATTTAGAAAATATCCTTTTGGAAATCAGTGGAGATTCAATACAGAGAAATCCTGAAATGTATTCGGTAGCATTTTATGGAAATTCTGAAAAGGACAGCTTGTGGGCTTTCTCTTTTGAAGGACATTATATTTCTCTAAATTTTACAATTCATAACGGAAAAGTTGAAATTGCTCCCCTATTTTTAGGAGCAAGTCCTGCAAGAATTCTTTCTGGACCCAGAGAAGGTGAGCGCACTCTTCAAAAGGAAGAAGATCTCGGTTTTGAATTGATAAACTCATTATCAGAAGAACAAAAAAAAGTGGCACTATTTCAAGAGAAATCATTTTTTGACATTGTTACAGGGAAATCCACAGAAGTCAAACCTTTAAGTCCCGTAGGAATTATGTATGCTCAGTTAACCAAGAATCAACAACTTATTTTTTTAAAACTTCTTGATGAGTATCTATCAACGATACCTCCTAAACAGGCCGAAAAGAGAAGCAATAAGATTAAGAGTCAAGAAATAAATGAGGTAAGATTTGGATGGGCCAGAGCAACTGCCCTCGGTAAAGGTCAGTATTACCGGATTCAAGGGAAGTCTTTTTTAATTGAGTTTGATAATGTCCAGGACAAATCCAATCACATTCATACCGTGTGGAGAGATTTTGATGGAGATTTTGGTAGGTATATCATTAAAGAACATTATAAGAATTCGGATCATCACAAACATGAATAATAACAATGCTTAACAAAATAAATAAGCCATATCATTATGGCTACTGCTCACCAATTTAAAAAAGGACACCGGATAATGATTCAAGTGCAAAATTCTTGGTTCCCTCTGGTTGATATAAATCCGCAATCGTTTGTAAATATTTATGAAGCGGATAAGAAGGACTTTATCAAAGCAACACATCGCATTTATCATGACGCAGAACAGGCCTCTAAAATATCGAGCAGTATTTTATAGGAGTAAGCGAAATTATAGAAAAACCGTTTAAAATTTATAAAGACAGGTAAAAAAAAACAAGCATTTTTTAAAACCAATACAACTTTTAATAACAACAACTCTATTGCTCAGTTTTAGTGTTTTTTCATTTGGTCAAAAATTAGACTGAAAAGAGAGAATCCAAGCACCAGACCATACCATTACTTAAATGATAACGCAAAAAGAGTATCAGTGGTACCTTTCTTTTCTTGAAAGTTATGCAACCAAAGAAACCAATACATTTCTGGTTTTATATGTGTTGGATGGCAGGTATTCCTTTCATTCAATTTTAGGAACACAAGACGTACTAGCGTTGTCAAAATCTTTAGAAGAGGTCATCATTGTGGCAATCGGATCTAGATTAATCTTGAAAATTTGTCCATTTTTCACTATGTTTCATAAATAAACCGTTCACCTTCATCGGTACGAAACAGGTATGGAAAAGACGTATTAGAAAGTGTTACTAGTTTGTAAACTATTCAAAAAATTAGGTCATAATAAAAGTAAAACTACTGAAATCTGCACCCATGTGAGCATAAAAAGTATGCAACAAACTAGAAGTCCTTTGGATGATTTATAAGGTTTTTATTATATATTCGTTTAACAATATATTTAAAACATTAAACATTGTTTAATGTACATCACACATATCCAGTAAGTATACTTAAAAAAAACATGAAAAAAAAAATCCTCTTCTTAGCGATACTATTTTTAGTAAGTGTCGAATCAACAAAAGCAAATAATTTAAACTACAATGACTCTATTCATATAGAAATTCAAAAAGATTCCATACGATTGGTCGAACTGGACCGCTATTGGGATGCATATGTTCAAGCTGTAAAAGAGGGAGATTTTGAAGGTCTTAAAGCACTGTATCATAAGGATGCTGTTCTCGTGAAAGCAGCTTCTGTTTCAAATCTCCATCCCAATAGATATGGCGCTAGCGGAATGGAAAGAAGGATTAGATAATACAAAGAAAGGTAAGGAAATTGCTGAAGTAGAATTTCGATTCTCACAAAGAATTGGAAATGAAACAACTGCCCACGAGACAGGTATTTTCATGTTCACAACCATGAACAATAAAAGTAAAGTAAAATTAAAATACCCTGTTCATTTTGAAATGCTGATGATTAGAGGGAGTGATGGATGGTACGCATTAATGGAACACCAAAAATCTGATGCGACCCAAGAAGAATGGGATGCATTGAATTAATATACGGAAGTTATTTATTTCTAAGTATCACAGTACCTAAAAAGCATAAAGCGCTATTGCTGTTATCCTTAAATCTTTTTAGAAAAATTATTTTTATCTGAAAATAAAAACTAAAAAAAAAGTTCTTACTACTTCGCAGCCAAGCACCATTGTGTGCTATGTTTTTTATAAAG
>NZ_PJBS01000123.1 GCF_002836055.1 Psychroflexus sp. MES1-P1E | reverse complement strand
CTGACCTCTATAAATATTTTGCTTTTATCTTTTCTTTTTTAAACGCCAAATTTTATATTTAGCGGACTTGGTTAATATTCACAGAACTTTCGGTTTAGCACAAACGCCCTATGTTTTTTATACAGTGTTGTAGGTAGTTTTTATTCCACAATCTTATTAAATCTCTGGTTCAGACCGTTTATGAATTTATGCGTTTTTTTGTCAAATCCAATGATTTTACCTAAACTATCTCGTTTAAAGTGAAACCATAATTCTGCGTCTGTATCAAAGAATATATCTTTTTCGTAAGCGTAAATTGGAATTGGGTCACGAACAATATTTCTGCGTACAATTTGGAATTTCAAAGTGTCATTTTCAATTACGATGTTGTTCCAATACACTTTACTTTTCTCAAACAAATAAGTGCCTAAATATTCATTTTTTTCGTTGGAAGTAATGTCTTTTGATTTTAAAAACTTATTTCTTTGAACACGTCTTTCTTTTAGGTTGTATTTATCGCCATTTTTTAAGACATAAAATTTATTTTTTCCAGTTTCGAGTGTGTCAATCTCATTGAAATAGGGCGACCAAAATGTGTTGTCATAAATTGATACAAATTTATTACCTATAACTTGAAATTCATTTCCTTGTACCAAAATGCCTGTGTCTTCGTCTATTCCAACACCTAATAATTCTGGTCTAATTTTTAATAAATCAAACATATCATATTGTCTGTTTCTATCAAGAAAATGTTGGTCAAAAGCTGTATTAGTTACAAATCCAAAACCTACCTTAGGATTGCTGATTATTCTATAACTCCCGTTTAAATCTCGTCCGCCTCTTGCTAAATATGAACCCTGAATAGATGCGCCTGCCGAATGTCCACCAATAATTCCGCCACGTTTTAGCACATTTTTCAATTCCAAATGAGTTTTAGTATTCAAATACGCGTCTGCTGTCCGCCATTGTCTTCCGCCAGTTAGCCAAACTGCTGTAGCACTTTTTAAAGGTTGTATAAATTCATCGCTATCTGCTACCAAAGTATCTCTAGTATGCATAAATTGAATATCATCGAATCCACGAGCAGTAAACTGTCTTTTTAAAATTTTAAATTCTGGGTCATAGTTTATCGAATTTTCATCAAATGCGGTTGGAATAATCACAAGTTTAGCTGACTTTCCACCTGCCAAATCATAAAACACTTGCCACATTTCGTCAGTTATTCCGCCTCCACCAATTAATAACGCTCCGTTCGTTGGTCCAATAGATTGACTTTTAGTTTCATTCGATTTATTTACTGTGTCTTGACAAGAAAACATTAAAATCAGAAGCGAAAATATTGATGCAATTTTGAGAAAATTTATTTTCAATTTACTGATTTTCATATAGTGCAGAATGTTTTTTTTAAATGTGTGCTAACGGTCTTGGTCAAGGCAAGTAGCGTGGAGTAGGGACACGTTCTTGTCGGCTTAGTTGTTTTTTACTTGGTCTCTAAAATAGTACTTTTTACCAGATTACCCGCTATTTGCGTTTAACCGATGTTGCAAACTGTAGCCGAGTTAATTTTTTTCTTATATAGATATTTCTAATTTCTTCATATCAATTGAATAAAACCAATTTTGTCCATCAATATTTAATAAAAAGTGTCTGTTGTCACATTATATTCTGCAAGCAGAAAGCCTTTTTTGATTTACATCAATTATATATCCCACATAGAGATTGTATATGAAGAACACTAAATAAAATATTTCCTGCCTATTAAAGTAAAAAGAATCAGCTAACAAACTAAGGCTTTCCAACCAAACAAAAAAGCCACCCCTTTCCGGAAGTGGCTCTTAGCATACATCATTTTCCTTTTTATAAGTATTCAAACAGGTCGTATTCTAGTTGAATTACTGATGATTCTGCATTGTCAACCGCCTCCATTGCACTGTTATACGTCTCGGCAGAATTTATCACCATCCCGTTCCGGTGTTCCTTTAGAGTGGAGAAAAACTTTACCTCAAACCATACCTTATTTAGTATTTCCTGCTCTTCGGCAGTGAGGCTAGTGTTGCCGCCCAGCACTTCATCCATACGCCTGCGAGCTATGTTTTTTACCTTATCGGCTGCGTTGCTATCAGCAGGCAAGTTGCGGATGGCTCCAATTACAAGGTAGGTTTTGCCCCAGCCTACCTTTCTAACATATTCTTTGCCGTATTTAAGCTCGTATAGGGCCGGGTTTTCATCATGTACTAGAGCCAGGGAGTCTCGCACCTCAATAGAGGGAAAGTAATCCTCGTAGCCCTCCACATAGCGAACACCGCCCATCAGTACGCCGTTTTCGGTTACCGGGTACTGTTCAATAACCGACTGGTACAAATCGGTGCTAACAGCAAACTTGGTAGAAAAGTCAATTCTCTGATTGTAATACTCATAGTGATTACGGTAAGGAAACATAAATTCTATCGGGTCGGCCCTATTCTCCCATTTAGGACTCCAGCCAGACGATTGAAGCTTTTTGATATAGTTGGCTTCAGTATCACCAAAAGGATTGGCGACCGGCACATCCGTATTCATGTAAACTCCCGCACCAACCTGCTCCTGATAAGGATAATCTGCCTGCAGAATGGTTTGGTCGTTATTAGTAATGGTTACATTCCTGCTTCCGGCCGCTGCATTGTAGGTAGTGGTGATAGTGCTGCTATTATCGGTCGTGGTAAATTCAACCGAACTCAGGTCGCCATTGGTATAGTTTTGAATAGCCGTACCCTCCTCGCTATACACCTTCTTGACCGAGGGAAGTCCGTTGGTATACTCGGTTTCAAACCATAATTCACCCCCGGTATTGTAGTATTTAGACCAGATCGGCTTATTATCCTCACTGCGGCTTACCTCCATATACAGGTGATGCGGTAAACTGTTAGCGTATACTTTGGCTGATTTTATATAACCGTTTTCATAGTATTCGAATTCTTTTGAAACCTGGCTTTCGGGATAAACAAAATTTTGTTGGCCTTGTTTTATCCAGCCGTTTTGGTGCTGGCTAATCACCTCAAAATACGAACTAGATTCAATAGAGTAGTCGGTTTGAGGAATTTCATCGTCCTTTTGGCAGGAAGATAATAGTACTGAAACTGCCAGAAGCAGAGATAGGTAAAATTTTTTGTGCATTGAATAGGTGTTTAAAAATTAAGATTTTTGTTTACTGGATTATTTAATTTACTTTGGTATAAAAACCTGTGTAAAGGCTCCAAAAGCGAATAATAATTTTTTAATTTGTTTAAAGTTTATTTTTCTATTAGTAAGAAATTTAAACTTTTGTTACATTTTTGCGTTAAGTTATTGAACTCAGGAATCTTGTGGCTATTGTTTACAACGTTTGGGTATGAGGAGTGCGGGAGGGAAGTTAGCTTACTCACGGTCTAGCCTATAGCCAAATCTTGTGTTTTTCTTTTTACATTTTATTTTCTCAAAAAGCCAAATCAGAAGATTTGGCGGTCATCCCAAATATACCGAAACTTTCGAAAAAACAATATCACCCGTATTACTTATCCCCGTTGTTGGCAACTGGCTTTTGAGTTATTCTTAGTCGGTTAATTTAATTTCATAAGTGGTTAAACCATACGCTGAACTTCCTAAATCCTGACTAATAATTGTCCAATCTTCATTTTCAACTGGCGATAAGATTATAAAAGGATTATTTAAATCAGTTGATTCATAAATTTTAATTTCTCTAAACGAATTTTTAGGGACTGGATTAGCACCAATTATTGCATCCTCTAAAATTTTACTAGAAGTATTTTTTTCAATAACATTAGTTGTATCTATTTCTAATCCTAATTCCTCGGATTTCTGGAAGATTATAATAATATTTTTAGCCGTTTGATTATTTATAAAATACTGTGCAGCACCACCATAATCAACAATTATATTATCATCATTATTCTTATTACAGCTACTTATGATAAAAATAAGAATAATTAATAAAATGTATTCTTTAATTGAATTTAAAAATTTCATAGTGATTTTATTTTAAGATGGTTTTTATTTCAAAAGTTGCGTTAGGTTATTGAAATCGGGTATTTATTTTTAGCTTGTTGCCAACGGAATTGTGTATGGTTAGTTGCGTGGTTAAGCACCTAATTTAGCAAATAAATCACAGATAGAATATTCCGCAGGAATGTTCGTAAGTCAGCAGTGACCTAGCAATTAATTATACACGGTGTTAGCAATAGTACTTTTTAATGATTTATTTAATTTCTCAATATATTCTTTTCGTTCAATTAATTGACTCACATCAGCGTCAAATGTTTTGGTTTTGTTTATGTTCGGAAATGATAATTTATTTTTAGCTATTGAATTTGAAATCAAAATATTGAAATAGTTATAAATTAGGATTATTTTTTGCAAAATATCAGTTTCAACAATTTCAAAGCCAATTTTTTCTGCTGTTCTTTTATTTATTATGTAGCTTGTTCCTCGAATTTTGATTTTCTTATCATTCTCATACTTTTCGATTAGGTGCAAAAGTCCATCCAAATACTGTTGGATTATAAAATTGGTTCTTTGTTTACCATTCATTTTTTTGTCAATTACGAAATAGTAATCAAATAAAGTTCCACCGTGAATTTTGATTAGTCCGTTTTTAGGTTTTTCGGATATAAATAAAGTTGAATAATAAATCACTCTTCCATTTTTTTTTAAGAAAGGCATATCGAAGAATGGTGCAATTATAGATAAGGTTATTGGAAATGTCAAAATTCCAATCAGATATATACCTGAATAGATTGATATAATAACTGACAATAATATAATTATAATAGAACAAATCGCTATCACAATTAAGATTCTATTTCGCTCTTTTTTATTCTTATTATAAAATTTATGGTTCATTATTTATGAATGTGTTTTTTGTATTATTGCTAACGTTTAGCTAAACGGCAGTGCGGACTTAACAACAAGTTAGTTCCATTTTTGCGGTTAGCAAATTTATTTATAGAACACAATTTACATAATTTTATCTCTGTGAGGAAATTAAATTTGCGGGGTTGGTAAATGCTATATCTGATTCGGGTTAAACCCTTACCCGCATTGCGTTTGAGCTGTTGTTATAGCCCGTTTTTAATCCAACTCACAACAGCTTCTAAATTCTCTGTTTCAAATGCTGCCGAATGTCCTCCTTTTTTAACCGTCATTAATTGTTTATTAGTCGAAATTGAATTTTCAAATAATTTCAATCCCATTTTATAAGGAAGGTCTTCATCATCCTTAGCATGAAGTATCAATAAATCATTGGAATATTGTTTTACTTTTTCAATATTACTTATATTCAATAAATAATCTGGAACTGTTAAATCAATAAATGGTCTTAATATAAACTTACCTCCACTAAGAAATTGTTTCTTATAATGCTTTAATATATCAGAAACATC
Organism: Psychroflexus sp. MES1-P1E; assembly: GCF_002836055.1. Classification (GTDB taxonomy): domain Bacteria; phylum Bacteroidota; class Bacteroidia; order Flavobacteriales; family Flavobacteriaceae; genus Psychroflexus. Next base: position 1,648 of record NZ_PJBS01000123.1, on the reverse strand, counting down.
TGATACTGGAGATAAAAGAATTAGCTTATCTGGTCGCTTAGTAACTGCTAAATCAGCTGCAAATGTTGAACCTAAAGAATAACCTATTACAATCAAATCATCATCAATGTCTTCAATATCAAGTTTGTCGAACATTTCTAAATTATCTATAAACTGAGTTTTAAAAGATGATTTCCCATTACTATACCCATACCCGCGATAATTCCATGAAATAATTCTAGATTTTGTTTTTATTGATAGTGTCATTAAATATTCTGCATAGGACGTGTGTCTAGATGAATTCCCAATAAAAAAAACTATTGTTTTGTCATATTCAACTGGAGAATACTCGAAATATTCAAAGGTCGTACTATCATTAACTGTAACATAATCTCTCTTTAAAACGATTGTGTCGCTTTTAATTATTTCAGTCCTGCTTGAATCTATAATACTTGCCGATATGTTTAACCATTTTTGTTGATAGTTCGTATTATAAGTTTCTAAATCGATGCTATCTTGACCGATATCGTATGGTGTTGCTCTAAATGCACTACGTTCAGCAATCCTATATGTTTTGATTGCGCAAGAGTGAATCAATATTACTACAAGTGGTATTGTTATAAATCTAATTAGTTTCATTAATTTCTCGTTTGTTTCTTTTGTAAAATGGGCTATAACGTTGTTGTATAAGATTAGTTACGTGTTTTAAGCACTAAAGTTAGTAAATAAAACACAGATTTAAAGTCCGCGAGAACTTCCGTAAATAAGCTAAAACCAGTAATTAATTTTATACGGTGTTGCCAGAAGTGTTTTTCGCTAAATATGTTTTATCTAATTCTTTTGCAATTTCGATTGCTTCTTTCACAACTTCTTTCGGATAATCGTTAATTTCAAGGATTCTAATTGCATTTCTGTTTTTTGATTTTCCTTCTTTAAGTTTGTAATCAAACCCTACATTTTTGTCGTTTACTGTCTCACTAAAATGGTACAGTTGATATTCGTCTGAAAGCATATCGGTTAATTCTATGTCGTGAGTTGAAACCAATATTTTATTATTATTCTTTGTTAGAGCAGATAAAACAGATTTTCCAGCAGAAATACGCTCTACTGTATTCGTGCCTTTAAAAATTTCATCTAAAAGAAACAGGTTTTTATTTCCGTTTACGCTCTCTTTAAGCATTTCCTTAATGGTTAATACTTCTTCAAAATAATAGCTTTTATCGTTCATTAAATCATCACTTATTCGGATTGCCGAAAACACTTTTAACAAAGAAAAATTCATTGATTTTGCAAAACAAGTATTAATTGTAAATCCAGTTATTACATTCAGTCCAATGGCACGAATAAAAGAAGTTTTTCCAGACATATTTGAACCTGTAAGAAGTATGGATTTTTCAGATATGCTTATACTATTAGTTGTGCAATTAAAAATTAAAGGATGGCTAATATCTTTAGCAATTATTTTGTCACCATCATTAATAATTGGTAAACAAAACGTTTCAAGTCCGTTTCTTAAAGATGCTATTGAAATTAGCATATCAATATGACCAACAAACTTAAAAACGTTTTCTATCTCTTCTCTTTTAGTGTTTAATCTTTTTAAAACGCCAAAAAGAAATAAAGGCTCAAGTAAAAACATTGTTTTAAAAATCTCAAATATAAACCAAGC
>NZ_PJBS01000122.1 GCF_002836055.1 Psychroflexus sp. MES1-P1E | reverse complement strand
AGACCATAATTCATACATTACATCACCGCAAATAAAACAGCTAGCAGACATACAAATTAATAATTATAACAGCTTAGCTATAAATAATCATACTATTACTCTTAAGCCCTATCAGGCTGTAATTGTTTCACTTAATTAATCTCATATATTATGAAAAAAAAAAGCCCTTATTTTAGCTTTTTACTTTTATCACTTTTGTTTTTAACAGCTTGTAATAATACGAAAACAAGTTTTTCTATAGATTCTCCAGATAAAAATATCTCTATTGAATTTGCTTTGTCAGAAACAGGAAATCCAATGTATTTGGTAAAACATAAAAGCGAGATAGTTATCGATACATCATTTATGAGTTTCGATTTAAAAGATCTTCCGCCTTTAGAAGATAACTTTAAAATCATAAATTCATCAATAGCAACCATAAATGAAACTTGGCAAATGCCATGGGGTGAACAAATTGATGTGAAAAATAACTACAATGAACTCACCGTATACTTGGAGGAAAAAACGGCTGATAAAAGACAGTTAAACATCCATTTTAAAGTATTTGATGACGGCATGGGTTTTAGATATGAATTTCCTGAACAAAACAATTTAAAGGAAATATTAATCACAGATGAAAATACTGATTTTAATTTGACTGGAGATCACAGCGTTTGGTGGATTCCTGGCGATTGGGATATTTATGAGCATCTATATAATGAAACAAAATTTTCTGAAATTGATGCATTGTCTAAGAAAAATAATGAAAATTTATCTGCAACCTATATTCCTTATAATGCAGTAAATACACCTGTTACTATGAAAACGGATACAGGGTTATACCTGAGTTTTCATGAAGCAGATTTAACAAACTATGCAGGGATGACGATGAAAGTGGACCCGATAAATTTAAAAATGACGAGCGAATTGGTAGGTTCTGAAAGGCTGAAAGCAAAAGTCAAACTAACGGTGCCTTTTAATACTCCTTGGCGAACCATCCAAATAGCAGAAAAAGCAGGAGGTTTAATCGAGTCTAAACTCATATTGAATTTAAACGATTCAAATGAATTAGGAGATGTAGACTACTTTACGCCGATGAAATACGTGGGTATTTGGTGGGAAATGCATATTGGAAAATCTACGTGGGATATGGAAGGGAGCCAAGATATGAATACATGGACCGAAGGCAAATCAGCATCATCTTCGCATGGAGCTACCACAAAGAACGCTAAGAAGTATATTGATTTTGCTTCAGAGAATGGTATAAAAGGCTTTTTAGTAGAAGGTTGGAATACAGGCTGGAGTAAATGGCTTGCCTCTGCAGAAGATAGAGAAGGACTTTTTGATTTTATGACCCCTTATAAAGATTATGACTTTGATGAAGTGATGGCGTATGCTAGAGAAAAGGGCGTTGAGGTTATTATGCATCATGAAACATCTGCAGCACCATTAACCTATGAAAAACAGATGGATCAGGCCTATGATTTTATGAAAGCTAACGGAATGAATTCAGTAAAAACAGGATATGTCGGCGAAATCATTCCAGAAGGAGAATATCACCATGGACAATGGATGGTAAACCACTACCATAAGGTTTTGGTGGAAGCAGCGAAAAAGAAAATTGCAATAAATGCTCATGAACCCATTAAAGCGACAGGAAAACGGAGAACCTATCCAAATGCAATTTCAAGAGAGGGATTAAGAGGTCAAGAATTTAACGCTTGGGCAACAGATGGCGGAAATCCGCCAAACCATATATCAACTGTAGCATTTACAAGAATGCTTTCTGGCCCTATAGACTTTACGCCTGGAGTATTTGATATAAAATTCAACACCTATAAAAAGCAAAATCAAGTAAATACAACTTTAGCACATCAACTAGCTTTATATGTAATAATCTATAGTCCTATCCAGATGGTCTGCGATTTACCAGAGAATTATAGGGTTGATGGTAAGTTACATCCTGCTTTTCAGTTTATAACAGATGTTGGGGTAGATTGGCAACAAAGCAAAGTATTAGAGGGTGAAGTGGGTGATTTTGTGACTATTGCAAGACAAGAAAGAGAAACAGGGAATTGGTTTATTGGAGGTGTTACTAATGAAAATGAAAGGACACAAGAGCTTACCTTTAATTTTCTTGAAAAGGGAAAAACCTACAAAGCAAAATTATATAAAGATGCACCAAACGCACATTGGGATAACAACCCACAAGCTTATGAAATAGAAGAATTAGAACTAACAAAGGCATCCAGTTTAAAAGTGAAATTAGCTCCAGGTGGTGGATTTGCACTTAGTATTGTTAAATAATCATCTTGATTTCTTAGGACTTAGAAAATTAACCTCGAAGTTTTAGTCTAAATATATTTGATACCAAATTAAATTGAATGATAAATTGGTATGTTGCGGTCATTCTTTTTGATAAAAAGTAGGTGAAAAAAGCCTGTGTCGAATTCGTTTTGATAAAATGATTTATAGCGACATTATAGGTTTAAATTGGTATCTGTCTTTATTTTATGGGTTAATTTCTTTCACCAAGTATTAGTTTGAAATGTAAATAACTAATGATATGATTTTAATATGAGGCTACAAAAACCAAGTTTATCCTTTTGGCAGATCTTTAATATGAATATTGGATTTTTAGGGATTCAATATAGTTTCGGTTTGCAACAAACAGCTATCAACCCTATATTTCTATATTTAGGAGCGCCAGAGGATATGCTGCCCATATTGAATATTGCAGGCCCAGTCACAGGATTAATTGTACAACCTGTTATTGGTGCACTGTCAGACAAAACTTGGTCTAATCGCTGGGGAAGGCGTAAACCCTATTTTCTAATTGGTGCCTTACTAGGTAGCTTGACTTTATTTGCCTTCCCGCACAGTCCTGTGCTTTGGTTTGCGGTAGGCTTACTATGGATTCTTGATGTTGGTAACAATATGGCTATGGAACCCTACAGAGCTTTTATTGGAGATAAATTGCCAGAAAAACAATTGAGTCTTGGGTTCCAAATGCAAAGTCTTTTTGTTGGTGCAGGTATAGTGTTAGCCAATGGCTCTATTGTTTTATTTCAATATTTGTTTGGGGAGGAGTCGTTAGAATCAGGAATCATTCCGCAATGGTTGTATTACTCCTTTTTTATTGGTGCTTTTCTTTCTTTAGCCACTATTTTATGGTCTGTTTTAAAAACACCAGAAATTCCGCCTTCTGAAAAAGAAATGTTAGAAATTAATAAAATTAAAAGTTTGCCTTTAGGTCATAAATTTAGAAAACCCTTCTTCGAGATAATGAGGTCAATAAAGGTGATGCCTAAATTTATGTGGAAAATAGGTGCTGTATATTTATTTCAGTGGTATGCGCTTTTTATTTACTGGCAATTTACAACACCTCTATTTAAGCTTACCATGGGATACTCTACTTCAGAAGCCGCTTCGCAAGCCGCTAAAATGAGTTTAACTTATAATATTGTAACAATGCTTGTGGCGCTTGCTTTAGTACCTTTAACTATCCGCTTTGGAGGGAAAAAGGTTTATGCTTTAAGCTTGGTAGGTACCGCAATTGCATTATTTACTATTCCCTATATTTCTGACCCCTTATTTGTGTTAGCACCAATGGTATTATTTGGTATCGGGTGGGCAGCCATGATGGGAATCCCTTATACCATGGTTTCAAAGATTGTTCCCCAAGATAAAAGAGGAGTTTATATGGGTATTTTGAATATGATGATCGTTATTCCTATGGGAATTCAAACCTTAACATTTGGTCCAATATATAAATATCTGCTTGATGGAAATGCAATAAATGCTATGCTTTTTGCAGGTGTATTTTTTGCTATTTCTGCGTTTTTAGCAATGCGGTTGAATGAAAAAACAAAAGGATAAATTAACTCTTATTAAAAAAATCATCGATGAAAAATATGTTAAAAATAGTCATTTTATTATCCCTTATCATGATATCATGTAAAAATGAGTCTGAAGATAGATTCTCAGAAGACACCGCCTTCGAGGTGCAAATAAATCAGACCTTAGAAAAATTGTTAGAACAAGAAGACACAGATGGAGATAAAAAAATTACTATTGAAGACAAATCCCCTAAAGTATTCGAATTAAAAACAAGCTCTGGAAATACATTTGAGATAAAAGGAACATTCGAATTATCAAAATTACTCCAAGAGCTAGTTTTGGCAAAAAATGAAGGTAAAACCCTTGCTAATATTAAGACTAAATATATAGATGAACTCCCAGTAGATAGAACATCAAGATTAATAAAAACGTATTATTGGGATGGTTTGACACGGCATTTGGATGAAGATGGTATTAAAAATCTCATTAGAGATTCTAAAAATGAAAGTTTAATTTCTGAAGATCTTAGAATTTATGTTCCCTATACCGATTCGATTTCATTTGGCTATTTTAAAGGTTTAGAAAAAAAATTACCGATTACGACATATAAATTACCAGAGGTTATTACACCAGAATATGTAAAATCTATCAATAACAAACCTGGAATTTTAACACTAAAACTTGAAAACAAGAACGGAAAATTGCAGGGAGTTCCATTTGTTGTCCCTGGAGGCCGTTTTAATGAAATGTATGGCTGGGATAGTTATTTTGAATCTATTGGGTTAATCGTGGATGGAAGGGTTGATTTAGCCAAAGCAATGGCCGATAATTTTCAATATGAAATTGAATACTACGGGAAAATTTTAAATGCCAATAGATCGTATTATCTAACAAGAACCCAACCACCGTTCTATTCAAGTTTAATTAGAGAAGTATTTGAGGTCACTGCTGATAAAACTTGGTTAAGAAGTCATCTGAAAACCGCTATTCAAGAATACAAAACGGTATGGATGGAAAAAGGAAAGCGATTAACATCAAATGGGCTAAACCGTTATTTAGCCGAAGGACTCAGAATTCCGCCCGAAACTGAGGAAGGGCATTTTGATGTGATTTTAAAACCATATGCGGACGAGGCTGGACTCTCTATTGAGGAGTATGTTATAAGGTATCAAGGGGATGGTAGTCATGCTGCCGAATTAAAAAATCAAACTGATTTAATAATCAACCCAGAACTGGATGCTTACTTTATTCATGATCGCAGTGTCCGCGAGTCTGGTCATGATACCTCCTATAGAATTGAAGGTAACTGTGCTGATCTTAATTTAGTAGAATTAAATGCATTGCTTTATAAATACGAAAAGGATTTTGCTTTTTTAATCAGTAGTCAGTTTAATGATAATTTTGAAACCTCTACAGGGCAAAATTATTCGTCAGATTATTGGATTAAAAAAGCCCAAGATCGTCGAAGGCTTTCAGATAAATATCTTTGGAATGGAGATAAAGGCATGTATTTTGACTATGATTTTAAGAACAACAAGCAATCTGATTTTATTTCTGCTACAAGCTTTGCACCGATGTGGTCTGAGATGGCAACTAAAGAGCAGGCAGAACAATTAGTTAAAAATTGCTTACCAATGTTATTAGAAAAAGGAGGGGTTGCAGCAAGTACAAAAGAAAGCCGTGGGGTCATTTCAGATTCACGTCCAGCACGTCAGTGGGATTATCCAAACGGTTGGGCACCTCACCAAATGATGATTTGGAAAGGCCTGAAAAATTATGGTTATGATGCTCAATTACAAGAATTAGTATACCGATGGCTCTTCATGATAACAAAGAATGCTGTGGATTACAATGGTACAATTCCAGAAAAATATGATGTGGTGGAAGCCACACATAAAGTGTTTGCCGAATATGGAAATGTTGGTACAGATTTCCAATACATTACACAAGAAGGATTTGGTTGGATGAATGCCTCTTATCAATATGGGTTGACACTTTTAGATCAAAATCTAATAGATAATCTAAATCAACTTAAGGAGCCAAAACTTATTTTTTAATGAATTCACTTAAACTTATCCTATCGGATCTTCGCTACTTTTCGGTGGTTTGGGTCTATTGTTCTTTAAATATCATGATAGGTACTTGGGTATTGTATATACCGCAATTAAAAGAGAAGTTAGAACTTGATGATTCAGAAATTGGTTTTGCATTGTTCTCTTTGGCTTTAGGACTTCTGTTTTTTATTCCTGTGGTCCCTTACGTTACTCACAAAATAGGTTTAGGTAAGAGTACGTTTTTTGGTATATGTGCTTTTTCAATAGCTTTTATAGGACCATTTATCGCTACCAATTTTATGATGTTATGTGTCTCTTTGTTTGTGGTAGGTGTTTGTTCTGCACTTACAGATATTTCTATGAATACCTTGATTTCAGAAATTGAAAAGAAAGATGAGGTGAACATTATGTCGGCGGCGCATGGCTTTTTTAGCTTAGGGGGTGCATTAGGAGCACTTATTGGTACTTTACTTATAGCTTTGTTGGACGCACCATTATACCATGTGCTTTTGATGATCTTTCTCGTTGTTGTGACGAATTTATTAGTATCAAAAAAGTACTATACCATGACTGAAAATAAAGGCTTTAAAAACAAAAGTAAAGTTCCTTTCAAAGTCTATAAACCCCTATTTTCATTAGCCTTCTTGGCTCTAGTTGCTTTGAGTAGTGAAGGATCTATTGAGCAGTGGAGTTCTATTTATTTAATTGAAATAGTTGAAATTTCTTCCCAAAACTTAGCAGGTTTAGGATTTATTGTATTTTCTATTACGATGACAATAGGACGGTTTTTTGGTGATGGAATAAGTGAAAAAATTGGATCTAAAAGAATTATTGTAGTTGGATTTATTCTTGCTTGTATGGGATATATGTGTGTGCTTTTAAGCCAAGTTGTATTAAGTGTAATAGGATTTGGTATTATAGGATTAGGCTTGTCTGTTATTATTCCAGAATTGTTTAGAGTCGCAGGAAATACAATAGGAATTTCGGCTTCTAAAAGCATTTCTTTTGTTTCAGGAATCGGATTTTTCGGATTTTTATTAAGTCCAGTAATTCTTGGTTATATTTCAGATAGCTCTAGTCTTAAGATCAGTTTTTTATGTCTTCTAGCCCTAACTGTATTCACCTTAGTCGTGTCGATTTTAAGTCCTAAATTTAATTAACATCACCAAAAAATTCTACGCCATACTATTTATACCAATTTATACCTATAATGTCGCAATAAATCATTTCTTTTTC
>NZ_PJBS01000121.1 GCF_002836055.1 Psychroflexus sp. MES1-P1E | reverse complement strand
TAAATCGATTCTAATTGTCTTCTAAGAGAATCAATGATTTGTCTTACAAAATGAATTTCAAAAAGCTCAAAATTATCTTTATCAAAAATATCTCCACAATTACCAAGGTCAATATATATTGGTAATATCTTATTATCTAAGTATTCAGAATTGTTTTTTATTGATTTCAGACATTCATAATATCCTTTTAATAAGGCAGATGTTTTTCCTGTGCCTCTCCTTCCTGAAACATAGTTGTCTTGCTTCTGTAGGATACTACTAATAGAATTAAAGAAATCTAAATAATATTCGCTTAAATTATCTAGTTCTGTAAGTTTGTCAAGAGATAAATAATCAGCTCTTAATATTGAATCAAATGAATTCTTAATTTTTATTTTATCTCTTGTTTGCATTTTTTTCTAATGTTGCCTAACGTTCTGGTATATGGCTCGTAGCGTGCAAATTATAAAATTATTTTCGGATTAAGCACGAGCCGAATTTTTTAATTTTTCTTATTATCTTTTTTCTCAATAAGCCAAATTAAAAAATTTGGCGGACTCGCAAATATACCGTAACTTTGATTAAGCAACTGACTAGCTATGAGCTATATACGTTGTTACCCAACGTTTTTTATTCGACTGTTTTTTTAAATTTCCGATTTTTACCATTTAATTCAGTCAGTTTTCCCTTTCTTAAACGAAATTTTAAATCATCAAATTCAATCCACTTCGCACTTGACAAAGCAAAACTTATATCATCTTCCTTATTCAAATTCCGAGATTTCAAAATCAGCGTGTCATCAATATTTTTCCACAACCCTTCTGTAAAATCTGAACCGTGTCCTTTATTAACCCAAAACTTGAAAGTTCTGTCTTCTTTTAAAATTAGTTTAATTTCAAATTGGTCTTTGTTTCGACCTTTATATTCGCCATAAAATAGTTTTGTTTTTCTATTTGGTGGTTCAATTTTCATTAATGAATACATTTTGTCATTAAAAATTTCGATAAATTTTTCGTCTCGAAAACCATCAGTACAAGTATGACAAAGTTTTAAATTAATAATATCGATATAGTTTAGTCGAAGAGTGTCAATCATTTTATCGGGACAACCTGAATAGCCTCCAACAGCGCTAACTAAAATTCTTTTTCCGTCAATAAATAGGGCAGTTGCAATTTGCTCAATTTTATTGTCCAACCACTGGTTGTCACTTTCGGTCAGTTTAAAGTCTTTTCTAAATCCGCTATAAATTTGAATACTACTTATTGTATTTAATTCTGATTGTAATAGTTGACTTTCAGGTTTGTTAATTGAGTCAAATTCCAAGTTTTTCGGGATGTAATTTATTAAATCGTAATACTCTTTTTCATACAGAGTTGACGATTCAGGATTTTGAGCAAAAATTAATGTGCTGAAAATTAAGTTTAATATGAAAACGGTTTTTCTCAAATGTTGGGTAACGTTTACTGTATGGTTAGTGGCGTGTTAAAATACTACAATTTTGGAAAAGCAATAAACTTTATAAAAAGTACTTTACTTTGAGTTTTACAATTTGCAGCCATTAACTATACAGATTGTTGGCAATAGTTATTTCTCGCTATCATTTAATTCAATTTTAATATTCAGATTATCTCTTGTTATAATCACAGAATTTGGTTTACCATCTTTCATGTTGAATTTTAAAAAATTAGGATAATCAATGATTTTAAATAATCCATTTTTCAAGTAGATCATTTCACTATCTTTTCGACCTGAAAAATGCTTAAAGAAAGGAGACTCTACATAAATGCGACTCTCTCTTTCTATTATACTAACCGGCATTCCCTGCCCATATAGGAAATCATTGTAGTTGCCTTTAAGTCTTTTTCTCATCTCCTCAGAAATTTCCTGAGCTTCTGAAGGATTAATCTTTTCTCCCCAATCAAAAAGTTTATATAGTTTATTCCTCACAAATGCATTAACTGGAAATCTATTGGGTTTTTCTCCATTTGCCAAGTAAACAAATCCGTTTCCGTCTTTCATAGTTGCGTAGATCCACCCACCAACCCCAGTATTGGAACCGCCACCAGCAAACCAATCTATGTTATTAGTACCAAAAGATTTCTGCCAACCATATGACCATCCACCCACTGAATTTTTTAAGGTTGTTGTTTTGGTGAGCTGTTTAGCGACATAGTTTGATATGACCTTATTGTTCCTATTTCTTAGCGCATTCTGTATTTCTACAGCAATGATAGCGAGCCCTTGAGGGGTTGACCATAGACCTGAGGCCGCTACCTGCGGTGTTATTGGTAATCCGGTTTTTATTACTTTACCATCTTTGTCGTGTACAAGAGCTACGTTTGTAAGAAATCCTTTTTCGTTGGGCTGAACCATTGTTGTGTTTTTTAAACCAAGAGGTAAAAAGATATGTTCCTCTGCAAGTTCTGCAATGGACTTGCTTAAAGTGTCCTCCAATGCCATTTGAATTATGCAATAGCCGCCTCCACTGTATTGCCAATTTGTTCCTGGTGCAAATAGAAACTCAATTTCTTTTTCGTAACGAGGTATATTACCCAACAAGCTTTCTTTAAGTGTTGGAATGGTGTCGCCTTCATAGAAATCAGCAAAACCGTGCTGGCTCGTACCCGCAGTGTGATTCAAAAAATTTTTCCAGGTAGGGTTACTGTTTTCGGTAAATTGACTCTTTGGTAGATTCCAGCGTTTTAAATAATTATCTACTGGTTTATCCAAATCAATTAACCCTTTTTCTTCTAATATAAAGCAAAGAAGAGCGGTTATTGGTTTGGCCATTGAAGCTGTAGAAAATGCAGTATTTTCATCTATTTTTTCATCAGAATTTATTGATTTACGTCCAAATTGATTTGAATAAACTACGTCATAATTTTCAAAAACCACAAGGCTAAATCCTGCAAGTTTATGATTTTCTAATTGTTGGTCAATGTTTAAACTGTCCGTAAGAAAGGTGAAATCTTTTTGTTTGGTAAATTCATTCTTGTTTGATTGACAACTTGAAATAGCCATTGTAAGAAATAGGAAATAAATAATATTTTTCATTGGTTGTTTATTATGAGACGATTGAGTTTTGATTGTGTTACGTGAGGTTAGTTTTAATTATTGCCAACGTTTAGTATATGGCATTTAGGGCAGTAGAAAGCGATAAACTTTCAAGTTTGCTCTGAGCCACATTTTTATATTTTGTTTTTAACTTATTCATCTTAAAAGCCAAATTAAAAATTTGGCGGTGTTGGTAAATAGCACTGACCTTTCTTAAACCACCGAGCGCCCTATTTGCTATATACAGTGTTAGCACCTTTATATTTTTACTCCATTTTCACGAAGAATTTTCTTGTACTTATTTAGTTTACTGTCACCGTACTGTTTTTTAATGTCCTTAAGTTCTGACACCAATAATTGGTTAAGTTCATTTTGCTTAAACGACAATAGCATTTCAAAAATTTTGTCATAGTATATCGGCCATATCTCTTCCTTATTTAGATACTCTTTCACAGAGGCTATGATTTCTTCTTGTTTTTCATCTAGGTTGTTTTTGAATAAATATTCAATGGCATATATGTTTTTTCTTTCAAATGCGTGGGTTTGAATTAAGCTAGAGTATTCATCTCCAAAAACTCTATTATTGAAGACTCTATCATATAGCAACCATTCAGCGCTGTCTGATAGTAGAATTAGGCTATCTAGTTTTAATAGATTCTTATCATTTTGAAGAGCTATTTTTTCATTATCTGATTCAAGTCTAACTTTATTCCAATACTCATGATAAATTTCAGAGGAAACGAAATCACTTCCAACCATACATCCTTTCATTGTTTTCACCCTTCTATCATCTGCTAAAAAGCGTTCAAATACTTCTATGAAGGCAGGGTTATTCCTTTCTATAAGTCCGAAAGTTGCATATGTAGCTACAGAATAGTTTGTGTCTTTAGTTAGGAGACATAGGTCATTATCGGAAGCTATGCCTAACAGCTTTTCGTAATTCCCATATTGTTCGCTTGGTGAGCCTGCATATCCAATATGACTGTCTTGGACTTCATTGAATTGAGCAATTGTATCTCTTAAATTCAAGACAGATTCATTAGTTAACGTTAGTTCTTCTTTTGAATCTTTCTCTTCTTTTTGCTTTTCAACTTGTGCTTGACAAGACGATAACGTGAGAATTATGAATATTATGAAAATTCTTGTCATACTTATTGGTGCTAACAATAGTATATAGAACATAATGTTCTATATACCTCCAATATAGGATATATATAACATTATGATCTATATATCTTTTATATAATTCTAAAAATCAAGAGGATTTTTTATTGTTTTAAAAGTATTTGTTGCTACTTGAGTATAAATCTGAGTGGTCTTGCTAGAGCTATGACCCAATACTTAAGTCAACTCCTGCCTCTAGGAGATGTGTAGAAAAACTATGCCTAAGCATATGAGGAGTTACTGTTATTCTGATCTTTGCTCTAGTATCTGCTTCTGATTGGTGTTTTGTCATAGGATTTCAGGAACAATTAAATTAAGAGATTTTTGAGCTATTACACATTCTAAATTGTGCTTAGTTAGAATTTTCACTCTTGAATCTTCGTTAAAAGGCATGAATTAGCGTTAATAAATTATCGGCAAGAAGTTAATAATTTTAAATTTTTTAGACATATTAAACACGATTTAAAGTTTATACTATTGAAATTAAGGACTCACTTTGCTTATTATCCAATCCTTATTTACCTCTTTTTGAAATATTTAATAGAATTTAATTTTTAACTGGTAATCAATCTAAAAGCAAAGCAACGGCTACATATAAATGCCGTTGCTGTTCCTGTTTGTTCCTCGTGCTTTCCTGTTGCTTTCCCTGTTGGTTTATAACAATTTAATTCATCAGAATCAACCGACAATTAACATTGGAAAACGGAGAATAAGCTGTATTACAATTGTATAATACCTGTAATACAATCTATGCACTGTTGATTACAAATCCAGGAATGGTAAATAAAAAGACGTTGCTGATTCTGTTCTTGGTGTTGTTCCTATTTTTTCCTGTTACTGGTGCTCTAAAAGAAATTGTGAGAATACAATGAAAAGGAACAGTGATTTTTTCATAACAGATTTTTGGATGAATCTTAAGCTTACAATATTTTGGTTGAATTGAAACTCAGTTACTTTGGGTTTTATCAATTAATAGCCTTTGTATGTTCTAAATTAGAGAGTGAAATTTGATTAACCAACGGTATCAAAGGCTTTACCAAGGGCATCAACGGCTTATCAACGGCAAATCAATGGCAAATCAATGGCAAATCAATGGCAAATCAACGGCAAATCAATGGCAAATCAATGGCAAATCAACGGCAAATCAATGGCAAATCAACGGCATATCAACGGCATATCAACGGCTTTGCAAAGCCGTTGATATAAACTAGTTAATCTAGTGTGGACGAAATCTATGCACTTTTAACGAAAATATTTCGTCTGACAAGAAAGCGTTTTATGACTTAAAGGTATGAACTAAGTCATTCTGAATATACGTCATTATTTCAAGTTAGCTTTTAAAGAGTCAAGGACCTGATCATGGATGTAGAATCGATTATATCTTCTAAATTTCCAGGGGTCATTCGGATCGTAAGGGTCTAAAAAAGCGGCAACTATTTTATCACGGCTTTTAGCTGGATAAACAGATAAATCTAATGTGTCTTCTTTCGAAATAAATGTAATTCTATAAGTTGCTTTTTCTCCTCTTTCTCTATCAATTGATTCTTTCCTGTAATAATTTGTGGAATCTTTAAAAAAGTCAGTATACCACTTGATTCTTGTAGAGTCTGTCACTGATCTACTATTTCTTAAGGCGTAATTATATATTTCTAATTTTTTAACTCTGCTTAAATCGTTGTCAGGAAAAACTTGTTTCATTTCACCTAAAATTGAATCTAAGCAAGAACTTAAAGACAGCGTCAGGAGCAATGTTATGACTAAATAGCCTTTTCTCATATCTAATTGATCATACTTTTTAAGTGATTAACTTTCATTCTTCTCGCATAATCTCTTTAAAACTAATATGAAACTCATTTTCTAAAAATCTCATAGTTAGCGATTGTCCCTGTAATGAAGCTTTAATTAGTTGTTATGAAAAAAGACCACTTTTAGGTTTCCATTTTGCATCTTTTCTATCAACACTTTTTATCCATATGAGTCTATTGAAAAAAAGCATGCCCTTTGATTTTACTAAAACGCTCTCTAGTGGTGGATTTGATATAAGTAAAAAATGACTTTTCTGTAGTGTGTCCTGATATGGTCATGATATCTGTGGGCTGCATTCCTGCATTATAAGCATTGGTACAAAAGCTTCGCCTTGCCGTATGGTTGGACACTCTTTCATGTTTTGGAACAGAGGTGTTTATAGTTTTACCACCTTCAGTGATTTTCATTTCAACAGGTTCGTTCATCCCCGCAGCTTTGCATATAGGTTTGATGTAAAGATTAATTTTAGCATCAGATACTTTTGAAGGAAAATTGCCTTTATACTTTTCAAGGATATCTTGAAGCTCTTTTTTTATTGGGATTTCAACCCTTTTTCCTGTTTTTTTATTCTTTATGGCTATTGCGGTCATGGTTTGTCCTGCCTCTTCAAAAGTTAAGATGTTATTTTGATCGAGTTCAAGCAGATCTGAAACTCTTAAACCAGTGTGACTGCCAATGAGAAAGAAATCTATGCACCGTTCTAGATATTCGAAACTAGGTTTTTTGATGTCATTTTCAAAATAAGCTTGATCTTTATTTTTTAAGACCTCATTCAAATCTACTTCAGCAATCTTTTTTATTTCCCCTTCATTGAGGTAGACATTTTCAACTTCTTCTGTTGGTTTGGTAAATGCCGATTTAGTATAATCTAGGCTTCTGTGAAAGTCTCTCTCAAAGGCGTCGTGCATGACCGCTTTTATATTTTTAATAATGGTGCCTTTGTAGTTCATGCTATAGTCGTTTTCACTCATATAGCTTAATAGTTTTTGGTGAAAATTGAGAGTGATCTCATCAAACTTTAACCGCTTTTTATTTTTTTGGAAACGCTCCAGAAGCTCTTTAGTATTTCTTAGTGTTTTGAGTGTGCCTTTGTTATATGGTTTTTTGGTTTTTGGTCGAGGATGCTGCCTATAAAAATC
>NZ_PJBS01000157.1 GCF_002836055.1 Psychroflexus sp. MES1-P1E | reverse complement strand
AAAGGATTTCATTCTTAAAAATCATGATATAAATAAGAATAAAAAGTACAATTTAAATATATAATTATGAAAAATGCATTAGTATTAGGAGGAGGTGGTTTTATAGGTGGCCATTTAGCCTACCGTTTAAAGAAAGAGGGCTTTTGGGTGAGAGTTGTAGATATAAAAGAAGCTCATGAGTTTTGGGATCATGATCTTATCTGTGATGAATATGTACAAGGTGATTTGAGAGATCCTGATTTGGTTAATAAGCTTATGAAATCCCCTAAAAATAATGGCTTTGATGAGGTATATCAGCTCGCAGCTGATATGGGAGGAGCAGGTTATATCTTTACTGGAGATAACGACGCAAACGTCATGCATAACTCCGCTCTTATAAACCTAAACGTATCTTATGAAGCTAGCAAACAAAATGTGAAGCGTATTTTTTATTCGTCATCAGCTTGTATGTATCCTGAACACAACCAATTAGATCCAAACAACCCCAATTGTGAGGAATCATCGGCATATCCTGCAAATCCAGATTCTGAATACGGATGGGAAAAGTTGTTTTCTGAACGTTTATTTCTTGCCTTTAATCGTAATTATAACTTAGATGTTAGGGTAGCTCGCTTTCACAATATCTTTGGTCCTATGGGAACTTGGGAAGGTGGAAAGGAGAAAGCACCAGCAGCGATGTGTAGAAAAGTAGCTGAAACTCCTGAAGGAGAAAGCATTGAAGTCTGGGGAACAGGCAAGCAAACACGTTCTTTTCTCTACATAGATGACTGCGTGGAAGCCATGTTAAGATTTATGCGTCAAGATACTTTTAAGGGGCCTGTTAATATTGGTTCTGAAGAAATGGTGTCTATTAATCAACTTGCCGAAATGGCTATAGATATTTCAAATAAAAAATTATCTATTGGTAACATCCATGGTCAAGAATTTGTTACTAAGTATGGTTTTGAATGTCCCATTGGTGTTATGGGGAGGAACTCTGATAATAAGCTCTACAAGGAAAAGATGGGCTGGGAAGTTTCTAAACCGTTGATAGATGGGATGAAGCAAACTTATGCTTGGATCGAAAAACAAGTCATGGCACATGCTCAAGCAAAATAAAACAGTTGTTATTTTAGATCAGGCTTCTGGCTATCTTCAAATCGATATGCTGGAAGCTTATGCTGAAAAATTTGATAAATGTAGTATTGTTGCGGGGTCAATTGTAGAAAGATCATCCTTACTCCCTAAGTCTGTGAAATGGCACAAAACTGTTAAGTACAATCGTAAGAATTTATTTACTCGCTTACTTACCTGGTTTGTTGCTTCATTTCAAATGCTTTTCATTGTTCTATTCAACTATAGAAAAGCGCACATCGTCGCAATTACTAATCCGCCTTTTAGCGTTTTTGTTCCTTGGGCATTAGGTTGCTCTTACGATGTCGTGATCTATGATATTTATCCTGATGCCTTGAAACAGTATCAGTATGTGAAAGAAACAAGCTTTATATATAGGTTTTGGTCTCGATTAAACATCAAAATGTTTTCTAGCGCAAATAAAATCTTTACACTAACTAGTGGAATGAAAGATTTAGTTTCACAATATGTTGATGATAATGCTAAGATTGAAATAGTGCCTTTGTGGAGCGACGAAAAAGATTTTAAAGAAATTACTAAAAGCGAGAACAAAATTTTAAAAAAGACATCTGGACTCTCAAAGTTTAATATTGTTTATTCTGGTAATTTAGGGATGACTCATCCTGTTGAAAAAATCATTGAGTTAGGACACTTTTTGAAAGGTGATTTATTTAACATCATCATTATTGGTGAAGGTGCAAAGAAAAAACAAATAGACCATCTCATAGAACACTATAAATTTGATCATGTCCATTCACTTCCATGGCAACCAATAGAATTTTTGCCACATAACTTATTTGCAGCAGATTTAAATGTCGTTACCTTAGATGATGCCGCTAGTAATTTAAGTATACCGAGTAAAACATTTAATATTTTATCTGTGGGTAATCCTATTCTTGGTATTTGTTCCAGTAATTCTGCATTAGCTCAATTAATAATGTCAAATAATTGTGGTTTAGTTTCTTCTGGTAATGACATAAAAGAACTATCAGATCAGATAATTCAACTTGCCTCAGACAAACAATTACTCAAATCTTTTAGAGAAAATAGTTTTAACGCGAGTAAAAATTTCACAAAAGAGAATGCTAAGGCTTATGTTTGGTAACTATGTATAAATATATTTTAAAAACCGTATTCGATTTTCTCTTTGCACTAGTTGGCTTACTAGTGTTAAGTCCAATTTTTTTGCTGGTTACGTTTTCTTTAATGCTTGCTAATTCAGGTAAACCCTTTTTTTTTCAGTCTAGACCAGGGAAAAACGAACGCATTTTTAAAGTCATTAAGTTTAAAACCATGAATGATAAAAAAGACGCAGGAGGGAATTTGTTGCCTGATGCTGAACGCTTAACCGGGGTGGGTAAATTTGTACGCAAAACGTCTTTAGATGAAATCCCACAATTGATCAATGTCCTCAAAGGCGACATGAGTTTAGTAGGGCCACGACCATTGTTGGTTCGTTATTTACCAATGTATAATGATTTCCAGAAACAAAGACATATAGTTAAACCAGGCATCACAGGTTGGGCACAGGTCAATGGCAGAAATGCAATTTCTTGGGAAGAAAAATTCAAACTTGATGTATGGTACGTCAAACATCAAAGCTTTATGTTGGATCTTAAAATTTTATTTAAAACGGTATACAAAGTTATAAAATCTGAAGGTATCAACACCCAAGGGCAAGCAACGACTAAGCCTTTTACAGGAACTAAAGTTTAGTGGTTTGCTTTTGGTAAACCGCTTAGTCAGCAACTGGTGTTGCTTGTTTTTACAAAGCTGCGCAGTTGGTTTAGAAGTTCATTCAGAAGCTAAGGCTATTTTTTGACACAGTTTAGGAGTTTAGTCAGAAGCTAACGCTACTTGTTTTGACACAGTTTAGGAGTTTAGTCAGAAGCTAACGCTACTTGTTTGGAGACAGCTTTGTTTTTGGTTTAGGAGTTCAGTGAGTAGCTCGTGCTACATGTTTGGAGACAGCTTACGCTTTTGGTTTAGGAGTTCAGTGAGTAGCTCGCGCTACTTGTTTTTACACAGCTTACGCTTTTGCTTTGGGAGTTTAGTCTGTAGACTGTGCTACTTGTTTAGGCACAGCTTACTTGGTTCATAAATTTTGCTATAGGCTAAAGAATAAAATAATTGAATACACAATTAAACTAGCGAACTCGTTCGCGTCTAAACAGAAGACAAAGTCCTCAACTAAATAAGGAGCTTGCTTCAAACCCAACTCCTAAAATAGCGAACTTGTTCGCTCTAAACAGAGGGCGCGGTCCTCAACTAAACAAGGAGCTTGCTTCAAACTCAACTCCTAAACTAGCGAATTCGTTCGCGTCTAAACAAAAAACAGAGTCTTTAACTAAACCAGCAACTCGTTGCCAACTCAACATAAATGAAAACCTACAGTTTCGAAAAGCTCAAAGTGTGGCAAAAATCTAAACAATGGGTAATTCACCTCTACAAATTGACTGAAACTTTCCCTAGAGAAGAAAAGTATGGTTTGGTCTCACAATTAAGAAGAGCAAGTGTTTCAGTGAGTTCAAATATTGCAGAAGGATCTTCGAGGAAAACACCAAAAGACCAAAGACGTTTCTATATCATATCTTACAGTTCAATGATTGAAGTGTTGAACCAACTTTTAATAGCGGAAGAATTATGTTACATCAAAAACAAAGACCTCCAAGAAAGCAGAGTAAGAATCGATGAAATATTAGCCATGTTGGACGCCTTAACCAAAAGTTTAAGGATATAGTTTAGTGGTTTGCTGTTGCAAATTGTTTAAACACAGCTTACGCTTTTGATTTAGGAGTTTAGTGTGTCGCTTGCGCTACTTATTTGCACACAATTTACTCTTTTGGTTCAGGAGTTTAGTGTGTCGCTTGCACTACTTGTTTAGACGCAGTTTCGCTGTTGGTTCAGGAGTTTAGTGTGTCGCTTAAACTACTTGTTTGGACACAGCTTACTTTTTTGGTTCATGAATTTAGCCATAGGCTAGTATTTGAATAATAAAATGCACAATTAAACTAGCAAACTCGTTCGCTCTAAACAGAGGACGCAGTCCTCAACTAAACAGGCAGCTTGCTGCCCAAACTAAACTAGCGAACTCGTTCGCGTCTAAACAGAGGACGTAGTCCTCAACTAAACAGGCAGCTTGCTGCCCAAACTAAACTAGCGAACTCGTTCGCGTCTAAACAGAGGACGTAGTCCTCAACTAAACAGGCAGCTTGCTGCCCAAACTAAACCAGCAAACACGAATTTGCAACTAAATAAACCACAAAGTATTCAACTCCAAAAAAACCATTAAATTTACCATTACAAATCTTAGATTATGAAAGAAAAATTCCTAGATGCATTTAAAGAAGCCTTAGAAATTGAAGAAGACAATGTTGAAATGAATGATGTTATGTCAGATTTTGACACTTGGGACTCTATGTCTAGATTGTCTCTTATTGCATTACTCGACGAACATTTTGAAATAGAAATTAGTGATGACGAATTTGAGAACATGACTACAGTTCAAGATTTATACGATAAAGTTCAAACCAAAGTTCAAGCTGATGGCTAATTTACAATTTAAGGATGTATCCATACTAGGGATGTCCGGGGCTGTGCCAAAGCACACTATAGTGAATAGAAACTATACAGCCCATTTCGATAAAGATACTGTTGGTGAGATTGTTGACAAAACAGGAGTAGAAGAGAGGCGCTTTGTACCAGAGGGCATGACATCTTCAGACCTTTGCTTTGCAGCTGCAAAAAAATTAATGGATGATTTGAAAATAGAAAAATCTGAAATTGATATACTTTTATTTGTTTCTCAAACCCCTGATTACAGAATGCCTGCAACCTCTATAAATTTGCAACATCGGTTGGGTTTACCAAAATCTACAGCGGCATTTGACATTAGTTTAGGTTGCTCAGGTTTTATATACGGTCTATCTACAGCTTATGCTTATGCTCAAATGCCAGGCGTAAGAAAAGTGCTTTTATTGGATGGCGAAACCCGTTCCAAGGTTTATCATCCTAAAGACAGAAAAACTGGTTTCATTTTTGGAGATGCTGCAGTGGCCGCCATTATTGAAAAACAGGCAGGAATTGGAAAAAGTTATTTTTCATTGAATTCTGACGGTTCAAAATCAGATCTGATAAAAATAGATGCTGGTGGCTACAGAAATCCAAGTTCGGCTGAAACAATTAAGGAAAAAGTAGTTGATGAACATGGTAATATCCGGACAGATGAGCATGGATATATGAATGGTGCAGATGTGTTTAATTTTGTGCTGAGAGAAATCCCCAAGAACATTAAAGAGACTTTAAAGTTTGCAGGCAAAAGCATAGATGATTTTGATTATTTAATCTTTCATCAAGCCAATAAGTTCATGAATGACTACTTAGCTAAGAAATTAAAATTAGATTTAATAAAGGTTCCTTCAACAATAGCTAAATATGGTAACACCTCTTCTGTGTCTATACCCATTACTATTGTCGATCAACTTAGACATAAGTTGGAAGGTGAAAAACAACTATTTTTATGTGGATTTGGTGTAGGAATGTCATGGGCATCAGCATGTTTGCCTGTAAGTAATATAAAAATTTCAGAGATCATAGAAGTTGAATGAATACCCCATTTACACTTAAAGGACGAACAATTTTAATCAGCGGTGCTTCATCTGGAATTGGTGAAGCAACGGCGATTGTTTGTGATCAATTAGGCGCAACTTTGCTTTTATTGGGTCGTAATGAGGTACGTTTAGAAGAGGTTAAATCCAAATTATCTTTGGGGGCCCATAAGTGTTTAGTCGTTGACTTGTCAGATTTTGAAGTATTAGAACAGATATTAAAACCTTTTTTAGAAAGTTCAGGGGCAATTCATGGTTTAGTCAATGCTGCTGGTGTTACGTCTACTTTCCCATTTAAATTGTTTAAACCAGAAAAACTTGATGGTCTTTTGAAAATCAATGTTCATGCGGCGTTTTACTTAAGCAAATTGATGCTTAAAAAGATGAATAAAACAGGGGGGAGTATAGTTTTTATAAGTTCTATTATGGCAACACATGGCGAAAAAGCAAAAACACTTTATGCTATTAGTAAAGGGGCAGTCTCTGCCGGGGTAAAATCTATGGCAATTGAATTGGCAACAAAAGGAATTAGAGTCAACTCTGTTGCGCCAGGAATCGTAAATACGCCGATGACGGCCTCTGCAACCTATAAAAAGAATGAAGAATTATTAAAATCAACCTTAAGTAAATATCCGCTAGGCTTTGGAGAGCCAGAAGATGTAGCTAATGCCTGTGCCTATTTACTTTCTGATGCATCAAGATGGGTGACTGGAACTGAAATTGTGCTGGATGGTGGTTATACTGCGCAGTAGTTTAGTCAACAGCTACGCTGTTTGTTTAGCGTTTTGCTATCGTAAAATGTTTAGTGAGTAGTTTACGCTACTTGTTCAGGCACAACTTCGTTGTTGGTTTAGCAGTTTAGTAGGTTGCTTGCGTTTTAGAGACCTCGTTCACCCAAAATCAACTCCTGAACTAGCGAACTCGTTCGCTCAAAACAGAAAACGTAGTCTTCAACTAAACTGTCAACTTGTTGGCGATTCAACTTCTAAACCGCTTACTCGTCGCTATCGCAAAATGTTTAGTCAGCAATTGGCGCTGTTTATTTAAACATATCTTCGTTGTTGGTTTAGGAGTTTAGTAGGTAGCTTGCGCTACTTGTTTAGGCACAGTTTACTTTGTTGGTTTATGAATTTAGCCATAGGCTAGTATTTAAATACTAAAAGGCACAAGTAAACTAGCGAACTCGTTCGCTCTAAACAGAAGACGTAGTCCTCAACTAAACCAGTGAGCTTGCTCACCCTAAACTAATTACCCGTTGCTAACTTATAAAATAAAAATTAATCTCAAAAACATAAAAATATGGACAGAATAATCATTGTAGGCTCAGGTGGACATGCCGCAGAATTAAGGGACTATATTAACCATAATAATAATGCAAGGCCAGCAGATCGAATTGAAGTCATAGGTTATATTGATGATGATAAATCAACTTATGAACATTATGGATTTTCAGAACCTTATTTGGGAGGGATTAAGGATCACAAAGTCCTAGAGGATGCCAAATACCTAATGGGCATTGCAAACTTAGAGTATAGAAAAAAAATCATTGAAACATTAGTGTCTGAGGGTGCTAGATTTAGAGGACTTATTCATCCCACAGCTATAATATCACCTTCGTGTGTTATCCATCATACAACTGTTATCTCTCATAACGCTTCTGTTGGTGCTAAAGCTGAAATAGGTGCCTATAATATGCTAAATTCAAGATGTACAATAGGGCATGATACGAAAATGGGAGATTACAATTTCATCAGTCCACAAGTAGCGATCTCTGGTAATACAAGTATTGGAAATGGGAATTTAATCGGGACAAATGCCTGTACAATTCCAGGAATAAAAATAGGAAATAATAATAAAGTTGCAGCTGGAATGGTCATTTATAAACCTATTGAAAATGATAGCACCGTTTTATTTAGACATAAGGAAAGATTGATTGTGAAGAAAGAATAAATACTCTTTCAAAATTTTTAAACTTCAACCCCCACACTTTTAAATATTGTGTGGGCTTTTTGTTTTAAAATTCGTTATTTCAGATTCAAAGCAACATTTAAAATCACTAGGACAAAGAATTCTGAAGACAGAGATAGAAGAGGAGTATGTAAGAAAAGTAATTGGTAACTAGTTTAATTCCAAAAGTTAGCAGACTAAACCTAACTAATACCAATTTAAACCTATAATGTCGCAATAAATCATTTCTTTTTCGCCTGCTTTTTATTAAAAATAATTACCGTAACTAAGGCTATGCTAATTATTTTTAACTTCAATTAGTCAAAAAATAATTCAATTTATTTATACGACATTATAAATTTAATTTGGTATAACATCCAAATGTCAGATAAAATCAGTTTCTTTTTTACTTATTAATGAATACACCAAAGGAAGACACTCCAATGTCCTTATCGGAGACATGAGTTTAATTGGTCCAAGACCAGAGCGGTTTGAGGTGGTATTATTCGTCGAAAGCTAACACGTCCTTTGAATTAAAACCAACTTTAATGGTTTTTCCCAGAACAGACTCATTAGTGACTACCGTTAAATGCTCACCATTGTCTAACTTTAGGAGCAATTGAGAATGAGTGCCAAGAAAAGTTCTCTTTAAAATCTCAGCTTCAGAAACATAGTCACAGTCCTTATTGACTGTAAGATTTTCATTTCTTATCGCATGGCAACAATCTTCTTTTAAGGGACATTTAAAAGCAATTTGTAGTCCCTTATTAAGCTGAATGGTATTTCCAAATAGTGAGGCGACATAGATAGATTGCGGTTTTTTATACAATTCAGAAGCCTCGTCCTTTTGTACCAATTTACCATTTTGTAAAATCAAAATCTCATCAGCAACTGCTAGCGCGTCCTGAGTATCATGTGTAACGAAAATTGCAGTGACCCCTGTTTTTTTAATAATATTAAAAACCTCATTTCTTAAGCGGTACCTCATCATAGAATCTAGATTGCTAAAGGGCTCGTCCAATATTAAAACAGAAGGCTTCGGCGCTAGGGCCCTAGCTAGGGCTACTCGCTGTTGTTGTCCTCCAGATAATTCATGTGGATAGCGTTTTTCATAGCCTTTCAGACCAACGAGTTCTAAGGTATCTAAAGCCGTTTCTTTCTTAGCTTTAGACGTTTTAATCCCATAAACAACATTTTCCAGAACTGAAAGATGTGGAAAAAGAGCATATTCTTGGAAGACCATACCTACATCTCTCTTCTCTGGAGCTATGTTTTTCTTTATCGAGGCCACCAGTTTATTTTCAATATGAATTTCACCAGAATCCAATTCTTCTAATCCTGCAATTAGTCGAATTAAGGTTGTTTTTCCACTCCCACTTTCACCAACAACTGCACAGATATCTCCTTTGTTGACAAAAAAGTTAACATTGTCCAAAGCTTTCACCTTCCCTTGATCGAAGGATTTAGTGAGGTTTTTTATGGTAAGAGTTGTTTGCATTCTTCAAAAGTAATTTATTTAAAAAAATAGCGGGGATTAAAGCCGTTAATATTATTAAAAGAGATGGAAGAGCAGCAGATCTAACCATTTCATCGCTCGCATATTCAAAAGCTTTTACGGCTAGGGTATTTACATTGTAAGGCTTCATTATAAGGGTTAAAGGTAGCTCTTTTAAGATATCTATAAATACTAAAATGAATGCACTGAGTAAACCCGCTCTTATAAGAGGGAATTCTATTTTAAAAAAAGTTCTAAAGTTTCCTTTACCCAAAACTTTGGAGGAATCGGATAAGCTTTTATCAATTTTTAGACTTGAGGATTCTAGAGGTTGATAAGCAACAGCTAAGAATCTTACCACGTAAGCATATACCAAGGCGATAAGAGTCGCATTCAAGACTAGTTTAGACGTAATTCCTTGCTCAATAAGCCATTTATCTAAATAAATACTTGGAATTAGGACACCGATAGCGATAATAGTTCCCGGTATGGCATACCCCATAACGCCCAGTTTTGATGTGGTTTTTAAAAAACTAATTTTATTCCATTTAGAGAAGAATAAGAGGAGGAGGGCGATCAAAACAGTCATTAAAGAAGTCAAGAAAGCGATACCGAAACTCTGTAAGGTTATTCCGATAAAATCTATACTCCATACCTTTGTAAAGGTTTGTGAAACCCAGAAAAGCAATTGTGTTACAGGAAGAAAAAACCCCATAAAAACAGGTAAAAGGCATATAAGGCTAAAGACTATTTGTTTTCTTTTTGTGGGTTTTATTCTTGAATTGTGCTGTTGTTTTGAGGTTTTAGCCGAGGTGAACTTTATGTGTCGTCTTTGCCATTTTTCAAAAATGATGAGTCCAAAGACGATGACCAAAAGTATAGCTGACAAATAGATGGCTGTTTCAGGTTCTCCAAGAGAAAACCAGGATCTAAAAATGCCTGTGGTAAACGTACTGACTCCATAATAGCTTGCAGCTCCATAATCATTTAAAACTTCCATTAATACTAAAACCAATCCAGCAATAATGGCAGGGCGAGCTAAGGGAAGAATTAATTTAAAAAATGATTTAAATTCAGTAATTCCCAGCATTCTTGAGGCTTCAAGTAAATTGGTTGCTTGTGCTAAGAAAAAAGTTCTGCTACTTACGTAGACATAAGGAAATAAAGATATACTTAAGACAAAGGACAAGCCATATATGTTCATGAAGTCAATATTGAAGTTTTCAATACCCAATAGTTCAACTGCGGAAGACAATGGTCCAGAATAACCAAATATTCCAGCATAAGAGTAAGCCATTATATAAGCGGGTATTGAAAGTGGTAATATCAATAACCATTCTAATTGTTTTCTAAATGGAAATTCAAACCTAGAGACCAACCAAGCAGTTGTCACTCCAAAAACGATAACGAATACAGAGCATAAAAGGGAAAGTACAAATGAGTTTATTAAATAATCTACAAGGACATAATCTACAATATGTGTCCAGCTTTCGCCTGGTCCATCAAAAAGTTTAAAGATGACCGTTAATATGGGAATAGCTACTGCTGCAACTATCAAAACCAAGAAAAGAGACCATTGATTAAGGTCTCT
The DNA here is from genome assembly GCF_002836055.1 of Psychroflexus sp. MES1-P1E. GTDB lineage: Bacteria > Bacteroidota > Bacteroidia > Flavobacteriales > Flavobacteriaceae > Psychroflexus. The sequence goes on along the minus strand of NZ_PJBS01000157.1, from coordinate 55,091 downwards.
TTTAAATTTATAAAATCTGTCAGTTATTTTCAAGGGCTATTTATTTCCAACCTACTTTATCAAATATAATGACAGCTTCTTTATTATTTTCTCCTAATTCATTCAATTGAAGAGTATCTTCTTTAAAAATTCCCCAGTTTTTAAGAATTTTTGCTGGTTCAACATTTCCATTGATAGGGTATTCATAATTTGATCCTGCGAATATTTTTTGAGCTTCTTCCTGCAGAAGGAACTCTATAAATTTTATTGCATTTTCTTTATGAGGAGCGTACTTAGCAACACCAATACCACTTACATTAACATGAGTTCCTGATGTATCTTGGTTGGGAAAAAATATACCTACACTATTTCCAGCTTCTAGTTCACCCTCATCTTCAGAGTTTAATAATTTTCCTATATAGTAGGTATTTACTATGGCAAGGTCTCCTTCGTTATTAGCCACGGCCTTCACTTGATCTCTGTCATTCCCTTTTGGTGATCTAGCCATATTATCAACCAAACCAGTAGACCAATTTTCCGCAAAATCTTTACCACGATTCGATATTAGAGAGGCTAAAAGGGATTGATTATAAATGTTAGAAGAACTTCTCACCAGAATTTTATTTTTCCACTTTTCAGATGTCAAATCTTCGTAAGTTGATAAATCATTTGGATCGACTCTGTCTTTGGAATACACTATCACTCTTGCTCTTTTGGTAAGACCAACCCATTGTTTATCTGTATCTCTCAAGTTGGCTGGGACGATAGAGTCAATAAGTGAATTTGAAATAGGTTGAAGTAAACCTTCGGACTTAGCTCTGTACAATCTTCCAGCGTCTACAGTAATAAGAACATCTGCAGGAGACTGTTTCCCTTCCAATTTCATTTTTTGGATAAGTTCGTCTGCACTTGCGTTGACTACATTTAATTTAATGTCATTTTGCTTTTCAAAAAGTTTAAAAAGCGCCTGGTCCGATTCATAATGTCTATGTGTATAAACGGTAAGTTCTTCAACTTTCTCTTCTTTTGGTTCTGATTTACAACCAAAAACAAAAGCTATCATGATTATAGCATAAAAATAATTCTTCATATCTCTTTTTTTACAAATTTAGATATCTATATTTATTTAGACTCATTATTAATAAAAAATTTGATAAAAAAAATGGCCTCTTCGAATAGAGGCCACTAAACTTTTTGATAACAAGTACTACATTGCAGTAACATGTTTGGTTAACTGTGATTTTAAATTGGATGCTTTATTATTGTGAATAATATTCTTTTTTGCCAATTTATCAATCATAGACATGATTTGTGGAAGACTTTTGGTCGCCTCAGATTTATCTTCTGTAGATTTTAATCTTTTGATAGCATTACGAGCTGTTTTGTGTTGATAGCGATTTCTTAGTCGCTTAGCTTCGTTGCTTCTTATTCTTTTTAATGCTGATTTATGATTAGCCATAATTTTAAATATAAAATTTTAATAGTAGTCCGTAGGGGAATCGAACCCCTGTTACCAGGATGAAAACCTGGCGTCCTAACCCCTAGACGAACGGACCGCGTTAATAATGATTAATGAACTTATGTTGTAGTCCGTAGGGGAATCGAACCCCTGTTACCAGGATGAAAACCTGGCGTCCTAACCCCTAGACGAACGGACCTTAATTTAGCGAGTGCAAAAATAACTAATTATTTAAATTGAACAAATATTTTTCCTGAAAATTAATAAGCTTTTGCAAATAAAACGCGTTGCTTGGATTCTTTTCCTGAAAACACACACTTTCCAGTCTCTTTTGTTTGCTCTAGAGGAATACATCTAATGGTAGCTTTAGTCAGTCCTTTAATCTTCTCTTCGGTCTCCGAAGTCCCATCCCAATGGGCAAAGAGGAAACCTCCTTTAGAATTTAAAACATCTTTAAACTCTTCAAAAGTATCTACTTTAGTGATATGATCGTCTCTAAAAGTCTCAGCTTTAGAAAATAAATCGTGTTGAATATCTTTCAAAAGATTTTCTATAACCACTGTTAAACCTTCCTGATTTTCAAAAGTTTTGGATAATGTATCTCTTCTGGCCAGTTCTACAGTTCCTTTTTCTAAATCTTTAGGTCCAATAGCTATTCTTAACGGAATACCTTTTAATTCATATTCAGCAAATTTCCAGCCTGGTTTATGCGTCGTTCTGTTATCAAATTTCACTCGAACTCCTTTTGATTTAAGATCATTTGCTATGAGATTTGCCTTTTCGCTAACGAGTTCTAATTGCTCTTCATTTTTGAAAATAGGGACGATAACGACTTGGATAGGTGCTAAGTTGGGAGGTAACACCAGCCCTTTATCATCGGAGTGGGTCATGACCAAAGCCCCCATAAGACGTGTTGAAACTCCCCAGCTTGTTGCCCATACATATTCTTGTTTGCCTTGATCTGAAGTGAATTTCACATTAAAAGCTTTTGCAAAATTTTCACCTAAAAAATGAGAAGTTCCTGCTTGTAAAGCTTTTCCATCTTGCATCAAGGCTTCTATACAATACGTTTCCTCAGCACCGGCAAATTTTTCACTTTCAGACTTTATTCCCTGTATGACTGGTATCGCCATAAATTTTTCAACAAAATTTGCATAAAGATTATTGATGAGTTCAGCTTCTTCAACAGCTTCTGTTTTGGTAGCATGAGCTGTATGACCTTCCTGCCAAAGAAACTCTGTCGTTCTTAAAAATAAACGAGTTCTCATTTCCCATCTTACAACATTAGCCCATTGATTGATTTTTAAAGGTAAATCTCTGTAAGATTGTATCCAACCTTTAAACGTATTCCAAATAACGGCCTCAGAAGTAGGTCTTACAACTAACTCTTCATCTAGTTTAGCTTCTGGATCTACTCTTAATTTTCCAGGACGATCTGGGTCACTTTGTAATCTATAATGGGTTACAACTGCACATTCTTTTGCAAAACCTTCAGCATTTTTTTCTTCAGCCTCAAATAAAGATTTAGGGACGAAAAGAGGGAAATATGCATTCTCGTGACCAGTATCTTTAAACTTAGAGTCCAGTTCAGCTTGTATTTTTTCCCATATGGCATATCCGTATGGTTTTATCGTCATGCAACCTCTCACTGCAGAATTTTCTGCGAGATCAGCTTTTACAACCAATTCATTATACCATTTAGAATAATCTTCTTCTCTTCGTGTTAGGCTTTTTCCCATTTTATTTCATTTGGCACAAATGTTGCACCCGTGTTAATAGTTATAATAGTTAGCGCAAAACTAACTAAATTTGATAATAGAAATTACAAAAACCGCAAGTTATGATACAATCAAGCAAATTTTTTAGCCCATTTTTATTAGGAATGCTATCTGTGGTTTTCTTGACTTCGTGTTCGTCTTATAGAAATGTAAATTCTTCTAGTGACGGAATTTATGGATCTAGCGTCCCTTCAGAGACTAGAAGGTCAGTTTCTAATGAGAATTTACAACAAAAAAGAATTAATCCATCAAATGTTACGCAAAATACATCTGATACATATTCAAAATTTTTTTCTGATCAAGGTCAGATGATATCTGAAGCTAGGAACTCCAACAATGAAGTTTTTACAGACATAGATAATTATTCCTCAGATACCATAACTTACCCTAAGGAAGAGCGATATTATGAAGAGCCTATTTATAACGAAAATAATGCAGGTTGGGGAACCAATCCTTCATCTGTAACTATAAATTACATCGACAACGGATTTAACGGAATGGGTATGGGAGGTTTTGGTTTTGGAAACCCTTTTTTTGGAGGAGGATTCGGTGGATTTGGAGGAGGATGGGGAGGATTTTACGGCCCAGGTTTTGGCTTCGGTAATCCTTTCTTCGGGGGTTTCTATGGAGGTTTTGGTGGTTTTTATGGCCCTGGCTTTGGTAATCCTTTCTTTGGCGGTTTTGGCGGCTTTTATGGTAGAAACTATGGCTATGCCAACTCTTATAGAGGTAACTCAAGATCACGGAACTTATCTAGAAGTAATTATGCTAATAATAGATCTAATATCTCTCGAGCAAATTCAAGTAGATCGAGATCCAATGTGACTAGAGCATCGTCCAACAGGTCTAACGTAGGCAGAATTTCTAGATCCAATTCTTCTAGATATTCTAATAGAGTGAACAACCCTAGAAATGTAGGGGCTAGAAGCTCTTCCAATTATTCTAGAGTTGGAATCCGAAACTCAAATAATGTGAATGCAGGACGAAGCTCTACGTATAGGAACTCATCCTCTAGATCTACATCAGATAGAAGTGTAAGATCCTCAGGAAATTCTTCTCGAAGTTCTGGAGTAAATAGAAGCTCGGGTTCATCTAGAAGTTCTGGTGTGAGAAGCTCCGGTTCATCCAGAAGTTCTGGAGGAAGAAGTAGTGGGGGCAGAAGCTCTGGTGGTCGAGGTGGAAGAAGATAATGTAAAATTCAAAAACAATCAATGATGAAATATTTTTTAGTCCTTTTTATGCTTTTGAGTTTCAGTATAATGGCTCAAGATATCACAGATGCTCTTAGATTTTCCACTCAGGAAGTAAATGGAACCGCTAGATATACAGCTATGGGTGGAGCTTTTGGGGCTTTGGGAGGAGATATCTCAGCTATCAATATCAACCCTGCAAGTTCCGCTGTTTTTTTAACTAATAAATTTTCAGGGTCTGTAGATTTTACATCAATTAATAATGATTCCTTCTACGGAAATAATTCAATCCTCAGTTCTACTAGTGAGACTGATTTTGATTTAAATCAAATTGGAGCTGTATTCGTATTTGAAACCAATAATGAGAATGCAGTGTTTGATAAACTAACCTTAGGATTTTCTTATAATAGAACCAATACTTTTGATGATGAGTTGAGATTTCAAGGGAATAATTCTGAAAGTATTTCAGATTATTTTTTGAATAGAGCACAGGGAGTTCCCTTGGATTTATTAACACCTAGATCTGGAGAGAGCGTCGCTGAACTTTATCAGTTTTTAGGCGAGGATGAAGGGTTTGGCGCCCAGCAGGCTTTTTTAGGTTATGAAGCTTTTTTAATCAATGCAGAAGATCCACTAGATTCTCAAAATACAAGTTATTTGTCTAACGTTTTTGGTAATAATTTTAGTCAAAACTATTTTGAACAAACCAGAGGTAATTCTGGTAAATATACCCTTAACGGTGGAGGTCAGATCGGCGATAGAATTCATCTAGGAGTTAACTTTAATATTCACTTTTTGGACTACAGAAGATTAACTCGTCTCGATGAATTTAATTCAGAGTCCACAGGAATTAATGATATATTTTTTGATAATGAATTGAGAACTCGTGGGAGCGGAATTTCCCTACAAGTAGGAGGGATATTTAAAGTTACTGAGGGGTGGAGGCTAGGATTCACTTACGACACGCCTACTTGGATGAACATTTCTGATGAGCTTTCACAAAGATTAGAAACGCTTAGCGCTCGTCAAGATGTAGCCATCGTAGATCCAAATGTGATAAATATTTATCCAGATTACAATTTTAAAACACCAGGACGTGTGTCTTTAAGCACAGCTTATGTTTTTGGAGTTTCGGGCTTACTTAGCTTCGACTATAGCTATAAAGATTTTTCCGCTATGGAATTTACTTCCGACGGTTTTGATATTCAAAATCAAGATATTACAAACCTGCTAACAGGCGCTGCTACTTACAATTTTGGTGGGGAATATAGGATTCTTAATACTAGCCTTCGTGCAGGATACTTCCTACAAGAGAGTCCATATAATAATAAGGCACTTTTGGACGATACGGTTGGATATTCGTTTGGTTTAGGCTTTTCTTTAGGGAATACGACTTTAGATCTATCTTATCAACGTATGGAACAAGACAGACAAAATATTTTGTATCAAACTGATTTTTCTCAAGAAGCACAGGTTCAAAGTGTTTTTAATAATTATATGCTTACGCTCACGTTTGATTTATAAATTTCATAATATCAAAACTATTTTTTCTAGAGCATATCTTACAAAATCTTATTTTCGCTAAAAAATATTTTCAATGGACATTTTTTTAGTGATAATAGGATTAATCCTTTTGGTAATTGGTGGGGAGTTTTTAGTGAGGTCATCTGTTGCTTTGTCTTTTAAATTCAACATTTCAAAAATGATAATTGGACTCACTGTAGTCTCTTTTGCTACATCATCTCCTGAGTTATTAGTGAGTTTGCAAGCTGCGTTGTCCGGCTATTCTGATATCTCCCTTGGGAATGTCATTGGCTCAAATATTGCAAACATCGGTTTGGTATTGGGGTTGACTGCTATCATTTCGTCTATGGATACCGACACTGACTTTATAAAGTTCAATTGGCCGGTCATGATGATCTTAACAGGAATGATGTATCTCTTTTTATATACTGAAAAGAATATTTCAAGACTAGAAGGAGGGGCTCTTCTTCTAGTTATTATAGTTTTCCTAGGGGTACTCATTAAAAAAGCAACAACAAAAGGCGCTAAATCCGAAAGTGAAGTCGATCCAAGCCTAGAACAGACCTCTGGATTTAAAATTATATTGTGGTTGCTTATTGGAGCTGCTGGGCTTTATTTTGGATCAGAATGGCTTGTAGATGGTGCAGTAGGTATAGCTGAATCTTATGAAGTAAGTGAAAGAGTCATCTCGGTAACCATGATTGCAATTGGGACAAGCGTACCAGAGCTTGCAGCTTCCGTAATTGCTGCTTTAAAGCAGGAAAAAGGTTTATCATTAGGAAACCTAATAGGGTCCAATATCTTCAATATTGGTTCTGTTATTGGGCTTACTGCGATAATTCAGCCTATTTTTCTTCAGTCTGAAGAAGTTCTGACCAATGATATTTTTTGGATGATAGGCTTTTCACTTATTCTTGTCCCCTTGATTTTTATACCACCAAAAAAAGTTATTTCTAGATATAAAGGTGTTATACTATTTTTAGCCTACATTTTATTTATTCTACTAGCCTTTCGTTCTTAATAAAAAACAAGGGGTACGTGATGGTTTTAATTAGTTTAAGAGATTACCCCCCTTATTTTTGATATGGTAATTGAAAATTAATTACTTTTGGTGCGTAAAAATCAAAAACGTATTATGGCTATTTTAAGATTCAATGCATTAAAAGAAACACTTCATAGAACTCCTGTTAAGATTCAAGAGGACGAGAGACGTTCAGATATGTTTGGTAGAAACGTCTTTAATCAAAAGGCAATGCGTCAGTATTTAACTAAAGATGCTTATGAAAGCCTAAAAAACGCTACCGAGAATGGTCAAAAAATAGACCGGTTACTTGCAGAAAATATTTCTGCGGGTATGAAAGAGTGGGCGATTTCAAAAGGAGCTACACATTATACACACTGGTTTCAGCCACTTACGGGTTCTACAGCTGAAAAGCATGACGCTTTTTTTGAAACCACAGAGGATGGTGGTGCTATGGAAAAATTTAGCGGTTCTCAATTAGTTCAACAAGAACCAGATGCTTCTAGTTTACCAAACGGAGGAATTAGAAATACTTTTGAAGCTAGAGGATATACTGCTTGGGATCCTTCATCTCCAGCATTTGTTTGGGGTCCAACTTTATGTATTCCAACAATATTCGTGTCCTACACGGGAGAAGCTTTAGATTATAAAACACCTTTATTGCGTTCGGTTTCTGCTTTAGATAAAGCAGCCACAGATGTCGTGAGGTACTTTGATAAAAAAGTCAGTAAAGTCATAACGACATTAGGCTGGGAGCAAGAGTATTTTTTAGTAGATTCTGCCTTAGCTTCCACAAGACCAGACTTGATGATGTCTGGTAGAACACTTCTTGGTCACTCTCCAGCAAAGGGCCAGCAATTGGATGATCACTATTTTGGATCTATTCCGAGTCGCGTGCTCAATTATATGAGAGATTTGGAAAGAGAATGTATGCTTCTAGGGATCCCTGTAAAAACAAGGCATAACGAAGTAGCACCAAATCAATTTGAATTGGCGCCTATTTTTGAAGAAGTCAACTTAGCTGTAGACCATAACTCCTTATTGATGGACGTCATGGACAAAGTTGCAGAACGTCATTACTTTAAAGTTCTTTTCCATGAAAAACCATTTCAGGGAGTTAACGGGAGCGGAAAACATAACAACTGGTCTTTAGCAACCGATTCCGGTTCAAATTTATTGAGTCCAGGTAAAACCCCTATGAAAAACATGAGGTTTCTTACTTTTTTTATAAATACAATTAAAGCATTTTATGAAAACGAGGAACTTATAAGAGCAACAATAGCTTCAGCATCCAACGATCATAGGTTAGGAGCTAACGAAGCTCCACCTGCTGTGATGTCGGTTTTTATAGGCTCTCAACTTACAAAAGTACTTGATGAACTGGAAAAAGTAACAAATGGTAAATTGTCGCCAGAAGAAAAAACAGAACTTAAGTTAAATGTTGTAGGAAAGATACCAGAGATACTTCTTGATAACACAGACAGAAACAGAACTTCTCCTTTTGCTTTTACAGGAAATAAATTTGAATTGAGAGCGGTGGGTTCTACAGCAAATTGCGCAGATCCAATGACAGTTCTAAACGCTATTGTCGCTAAACAATTGATAGAATTTAAAGTTGAAGTCGATGGTCTTATCTCTGATAAGAAAATGAAAAAAGACGATGCTATTTTCAATGTTCTCAGAGAGTATATTAAATCTTCTAAAAAGATTCGCTTCGAGGGTGATGGATATGGAGATGCTTGGCAAAAAGAAGCAGGAAAAAGAGGTTTAAGTAACCATAGAACCACTCCTGAAGCCTTAAAAGCTAAAATCTCTAAAAAGGCTATTGATTTATTTGGTGGATTAAATATCATGAATGAGATCGAAGTCAAAGCTAGATATGAAATTGAAATCGAGGATTATTCAAAACACATTCAGATAGAAGGACGGGTCTTGGGGGATATTGCAAGGAACCACATTATTCCTACAGCTATTAAGTATCAAAATATCCTTATCGAGAATGTGAAGGGCTTAAAAGAGATTTACGGATCTAACTTTAAGGGTCAAGCAAAACAACAGATGAATATTATTGAAGCTATTTCAGAACATATTGAAAAAATCAATGAAGAAGTAGACCAAATGATAAATGCAAGAAAACAAGCAAATCTCATAGAAGATCCAACTGAAAAGGCTTTTGCTTACTGTGATAATGTGAAGCCTTATTTTGATGATATTCGTTACCATTGTGATAAGTTAGAGCTTTTGGTTGATGATGAAATTTGGCCATTGACAAAATATAGAGAGCTCTTATTTACTAAATAAGAGGAGATAAACTTTTTTTTAAACCCAGTGTTAGATATCTAATAACACTGGGTTTATTTTTTATAAATTTGCAACAAATTTCCTAAAATGAGTGATCAAGCAAGATATGCCAAGCGTGGAGTCTCTTCTCAAAAAGAAGATGTTCATAAAGCTATAGAAAATATTGACAAAGGCCTGTTTCCAATGTCATTTTGTAAAATCATACCAGATTATCTTGCGGGAAGCCAAGACCATTGTGTCGTGATGCACGCCGATGGGGCTGGTACAAAATCATCTCTAGCCTACTTGTATTGGAAGGAAACAGGAGACCTTAAGGTTTGGAAGGGAATTGCTCAAGATGCCCTTATTATGAATGTTGATGATCTGCTATGTGTTGGAGCTACAGATAATATTTTAGTCTCTTCCACTATTGGTAGAAATAAAAATGTAATCTCTGGAGATGTTATTGCTGAAATCATCAACGGTACTGAATCTATTGTTGAAGATTTGAGAGATCATGGTATTTCTATTCATACTACAGGAGGCGAAACTGCAGATGTAGGTGATTTAGTGAGAACAATTATTGTAGATTCTACCGTAACAGCAAGGTTAAGAAGAGATGAGGTAATCGATAATGCTAATATAAAGGCGGGTAATGTTATTGTTGGGCTTTCCTCTAGCGGACAAGCCTCTTATGAAACAGAATATAATGGCGGTATGGGTAGTAATGGACTTACTTCAGCTAGGCATGACGTCTTAGCTAATTACTTATCTGAAACTTACCCAGAGTCTTTCGATCCTAAAGTTCCAAAAGACCTGATCTACTCTGGCTCTAAAAGATTAACCGAAAAAATCTCAGAAGATCTTCCAGATGTTGGAAAAATGATTTTGTCTCCTACTCGGACTTATGCACCTATTGTAAAAAAGGTGTTTGCAAAATTGGGAAGGGCTTCCATTGATGGAATGGTTCACTGTAGTGGAGGAGCACAAACAAAAATCCTTCATTTTATAGAGAACCTTCGCATAATCAAGGATAATATGTTTGAACTTCCTCCGTTATTCAAGCTTATACAAGATGAAAGTCAAACCGATTGGAAAGAAATGTACCAGGTTTTTAATATGGGGCATAGGATGGAATTTTATGTTGATGAATCCATAGCTCAGGAGATTGTAGATATTTCTAAGTCCTTTAATGTAGATGCTAAAATTGTAGGGAGAGTAGAAGCTTCAGAATCAAAATCTCTTTTAATCTCTTCAGTTTATGGCCATTTTGAATACTCATAAATAAAATGAAAAGAGTTCTACTCCTTTTTTTACTCTCATTATTTATTTCGAAAAGTTTTGGGCAATCCTTTGGTGAGATCCAGAAGATCGAATCTGTTGGTGAAACTCTGGATCCTAATGGGCCTATGCCTTTAATCAATACTAGTTTCGATGTCTCGGGTAACTATGTATTTACCTATAATCAATTGATTCCTCGAAATGGTAGAACGAGCTTTTGGGAGCAAGTGAATGAATTTACGTTAGATGTAAGCGAAGTAGCTTTTGTAAATTGGAATGCAGGAGGAACAAACTCTATATCTGGAATGTACGGAATGAATACAGTAAGAACTTATAGGAATAAGGGGTTTAGATGGGATAATCAATTTCGGTTTAGATATGGAATTAACCAGCAAGAAGGTCAGGAGTTAATAAAAACGGAGGACGATTTGGAACTTATTTCTTCTTTTGGTTATGAAGTTTCTAAAAATTCTAATTGGTTTTATTCAGGTAAATTTAGTTATAAAACTCAAGTTTCAAGAGGTTTTAATTATCCAGATACTGAGGTTTCCATCTCGGAATTTATGGCGCCAGGCTATATTTTCCTTGGTATTGGAGCCAAGTATGCTCAACCCGACGAGAGCTTTGAACTTTATTTATCTCCAATCACCCAAAAATCCACCTTTGTTTTAAATCAGCGATTAGCCAATGATGGTGCGTTTGGTGTAAGAAGTGCAGTTAGGGATAGTGATGGAAACATTATAAGAGAGGGGAAGACCTCTAGGAATGAGTTTGGTATACTAGTCACCAATGAATTTGAGCAAAAAATTTTTGAGAGTGCGGTTATCGTAAACAGGATAAGTCTATATTCAGATTACATCAATAATTTTGGTAATATAGATATAGATTGGGAGCTAGTTTTCAATTTTAAAATCAATAATTTCATGCGTGCTACTATAGGTGCTCATATTAGATACGACGATGATATCAAAATTAGAGAGGAGGCTACTGATGGTACTATAGTTGTAGGTGGTTCTAGAATTCAGCTTAAGCAGCAGCTTGGCATAGGAATCGCTCTACAGCTTTAATCTATAGTCTTAGATTAATTGATTTTTATGACGGCTTCTGTTAAAAAAAATCCCCTCAAATACCCTAAATTTGCGATACATTAAAACCTTATGCTAGATAAACTAAACTTTATAAAACAAAGATTTGACGAGGTGAGTGATTTGATCATTCAGCCTGATATCATGTCCAATCAAAAGCGGTATATAGAACTATCAAAAGAGTATAAAGACCTCAAAGCTATTATGGATGAGCGTGAGGTTTATGTAGAACTCACCGATAACCTTAAGGAAGCCAATGATATTATTTCAAACGAGTCTGATGCTGAAATGGTGGAAATGGCAAAACTTCAATATGACGAGGCCAAAGTTGAATTGCCTAAGCTAGAAGAGAAGATACGTATGATGCTTATTCCTAAAGACCCAGAAGATGCAAAGAATGCCGTAGTAGAAGTAAGAGCAGGAGCAGGGGGTGATGAAGCTAGTATTTTTGCAGGAGATATTTTTAGAATGTTAACCAAATACTGCGAACATAAAGGCTGGAAAGTAGATGTTGTAGATTATAATGAAGGGACCAATGGAGGATACAAAGAAATCCAATTTGAAGTCTCGGGGGTTGACGTGTATGGAACATTAAAATATGAAGCCGGTGTTCACCGAGTTCAACGTGTACCACAAACTGAAACTCAAGGTCGTGTCCACACTAGTGCTGCAACAGTAATGGTTTTTCCTGAAGCTGAAGAATTTGATATTGAGGTCAATCCAAAAGAGGTAAGAGTAGACTATTTTTGTTCTTCTGGACCAGGAGGGCAGTCTGTAAACACAACTTACTCCGCAGTAAGACTTACTCACGAACCTACTGGAATTGTAGCTCAATGTCAAGATCAAAAGTCACAACATAAAAATAAAGAGAAAGCTTTTAGGGTTTTAAGGTCTAGACTGTATGAAATGGAGCTGGCCAAAAAGCAAGCTGAAGATGCTGAAAAGCGAGGCTCTATGGTGACTAGTGGTGACCGAAGTGCTAAAATTAGAACTTATAATTATTCACAAAGTCGAGTTACCGATCATAGGATAAACCTCACGCTTTATGATCTCGATAATATCATAAACGGGGACTTAGAGAAAATAATCAATGAGTTAAAACTCGTCGATAATACAGAGAAACTCAAAAATATTTCTGACGACCTATAATCAATTATGCAACTTCAAGAGCTTATTGAACAAATTCAAAAGAAAAAATCCATGCTTTGCGTGGGATTGGATGTTGATTTAGAAAAAATACCTAAGCATTTATTAGAGTTTGACGATCCTATCTTTGAATTCAATAAGGCCATTATTGAGGCTACCCAAGAGTATTGTATAGCTTATAAGCCAAACATAGCTTTCTATGAAGCTTATGGATTAAGGGGCTGGCAGGCACTTCAGAAAACGATTAATTATATTAACGAACATTATCCAGAGCAATTTACCATTGCAGATGCCAAGAGGGGAGATATCGGCAACACCTCAAAGATGTACGCTAAAGCTTTTTTTGAGGACTTAAATTTTGATTCTGTTACTGTAGCTCCATATATGGGAAAAGATTCTATAGAACCTTTTCTTCAATTTAAAGATAAGCATGCTATTATGCTTGGCCTTACATCCAATGAAGGAGCTAAAGATTTTCAATTTTTAGAAAACAAGGGAACTTTACTTTTTGAAAATGTTTTAAAAACTTCTCGAACATGGGTAAATTCAAGGCAGTTGATGTATGTTGTTGGGGCCACTAAGTCTAGCTACTTAAAAAAAATAAGACAAATCTTACCAGATAGCTTTTTATTAATTCCAGGGGTAGGGGCTCAGGGGGGAAACCTAAAGGAAGTCTGTGAGTATGGCTTAAACTCGACTTATGGATTGATCATTAATTCTACCAGGGGAATTATATACGCTTCACAAGAAGAAGATTTTGCAATTCAGGCAGCACTTAACGCTAAAGCGCTACAGGAGCAAATGGAGCCTTACATAACTTAAAAAGCTTATACATTTTACTGTATAAGCTTTTTATAAAGTTTTTAGAATAAACTAAGACTTACATTTCTTCTTTAGTAGCTTCTTCCATTTCTTCAGCACCTTCTTCCATAGTTTCAGCACCTTCCTCCATTTCTTCAGCACCTTCTTCCATAACCTCTTCAGTTGCCTCTTCCATAGCGTCCCCAGTCTCTTCAACTGCATCACTAGCAGTGTCCATAGTTTCTTCTACATCGTCTGCCGTTTCTTCAGCATCGCCTTTCTGTTCTCTACAGCTTACTACACCTAAACCTAGTAAAGCAGCCATCGTGATTGATAAAATTGATTTTTTCATTTTGTTTTGATTTTTGATTAAGTTTCAAAAGTATAGATTTTTCTTAAATATATTAAAAATTACTAGGATTTTTTATTATTTCTTTTGATCGGCTGATATGGTGACCTAAAGTTTCTTTATTCATCTTTTTTAATAGACTCATCATCATGTTCATGCGATGATTATTTTTGAAATGCTCTTGTTTCTCGTGAAGAAAATTCCAATAAAGATTATTGAAAGGACAGGCATCCTCGCCTTCTTTTTTACTAACAGAATACTGGCAGGATTTGCAGTAATTCCCCATCTTATTGATATAACTTCCACTAGAAACATAAGGTTTTGTGGCTACAATTCCGCCGTCTGCAAATTGACTCATTCCTCGAGTGTTGGTAAGTTCTACCCATTCTATGGCATCGATGTAGACCCCTAGATACCAGGCATCCACTTCATCGGGATCGGTCATAGTTAGCAAAGCAAAATTCCCTAAAATCATAAGGCGTTGGATATGATGTGCATAAGCATCGTCTAGACTTTGGTTTACCGAATGTTTCAAGCAATTCATTTTCGTATCACCAGTCCAGTAGAAGTCAGGAAGTTTGTTGGTATTTTGGAGCTCGTTCTTGGATTTATATTCTGGCATTTCTTGCCAGTAAACCCCTCTCATGAATTCTCTCCATCCGAGAATTTGTCTTATAAACCCTTCGATTTGAGAAATATCAATTTCTTCTTTGTGATCGTAGTAATAATCTAAGGTGGTTTCTATAACCTCTCTAGGAGAAAGCATTTTACTATTCATAGCAAACGATAGCCGAGAATGGAACAAAAACTTCTCATCTGTATGTAAAGCATCTTCATAATCTCCAAAGTGGATTAAAAGATGAGTACAGAAGTAATCGAGTACCTCTAGGCATTCTTTTCTTGATGTTGGCCATGGAAATTTTTCTTGGTCAATTCTACCCATAGTCTTTATGCCCATGGTCTCAATTTGTTTTAAGACCTCCTCAACATTTTTATCAAAGCCCTTAAACTTGGGGATTGGCGGTTTACCAGTCCATTTTTTGCGATTGCTTTTATCAAAGTTCCATTGGCCACCTTCTGGTTTCTTATCGTTAAGCATCATAATCTCATGCTTTTTACGCATGTCCCGATAAAAGTATTCCATCGTCATTTCCTTCTTTCCCTTGTAGAAGTTCTCTACATCATCTCTTTTGGTAAAGAAATGTTCTGAATCTTTAGCTTGACTTGAAATACTAAGGTTGTTGCAAATTGTTTTCAGATTTATATCCAATCTATACTCGTCTGGGTAGAGGTATTCAAAATGTTCTATCTCTTCCTCCTCAATAATCTTATTGATATTATCAGATAAGCTTTGTCGATTGACTTTATCATCGATTTGAAAGTAAATCACTCGATGTCCTTGGGATTCTAGGTCTCTTTTGAAATTCCTCATCGAAAGAAAAAAGGCTACCACTTTTTGAACGTGATGCTTTACATAACCGGTTTCTTCTTGACTTTCGGTCATGAAATAAATCACATCTTCAGATTTATTTTTAAACCAAGAGTGATTGAGGTTGAGTTGATCTCCAAGGATTAATCGTAAGGTTTTTTTCATTGTACTTTTTTTTCTGAATTTTATCTTCATCATCTTAACCCATCGAAAAGGTTTCAAAATTTCATAGCCCTGATAGAAGCGTTATCCTTGACGGAAGTAGTGCTTTAGCAATGGTTCTAGACAAAAGCGACTGCAAAGAAGCTTCTGGCTAGATACATATTGCTAGTGCTACGAGATCAAGATAAAGCTGATAGCAGGTTCTCGGCTATTAAAATAAACTATCCTGTAACCATGTTCGTTGGTATTTTCCACCACTATCGTAACGGTCGGCTTGATTTTTAATGTTAAATTTTCGATCTCGTGGATCATTGCCTACACCAGAGTTATACATCCAGTTGCCCCAATTGCTATGCACGTCGTAATCTACGAGCATAGATTCGAAATAGGCAGCTCCAATGCGCCAATCCTGTTTCCATTCTTTAGCCCAATAGCTATTTACGTTCTGGCGACCGCGGTTACTCATAAAGCCAGTTTTCTTAATTTCTATCATATTGGCATTTACAAAATCCTCTGGTGTGTTTCCATGTATCCAGTCTCTCAGGGCCTTTTTGTTATTTCCCCAATCGTAATCCTTATTTAATACACCTCCAAGCTGAAAAATTTTGTTGCCGTGTTTAAGTGATATATATTTAAAATAATCACGCCAGATCAGCTCAAAAATTAGCCAATAGGTATCTTGGTTTTTCTTCACTTGCTTCTCAAATGCTCTAACCTCGTGGTAAATGGAAACGGCTGAAATAGAGCCATTGCCCAGCCAGGCTGAAAATTTTGAACTATAGTCTGTGCCCAAAAGACCGTTACGAGTCTTTTTATAGTACTGTAACTTTTTGGTGTCCCAGAAATAATGTTCAATACGCTTCCAAGCTTCATTTTCTCCCCCTTTAAAAGGAAATGCCGATCGTGGATCGGTTTCAAAGTCTTCCAAACCTAAATCTGATAGATTGGGTGCTTGGTTTCTTTCTTCTAATAAATCATGGGTAGGTCGGGGTTGAGGGGCTGGAACTTCTGGTCTTACCTCACTTTGCTTTTCACATTTTTTTCTGAAGTTGGTATAGACTTCCGGTATGTCTTGGAAACTATCATAAGGCAAGTCTTCTGGGTGAAATAAAAATTGATTGTAGTTTTCTATAAAATCTGTGTTTGGAAGAGCTAATTTGACTTTTGCCTCAACTCTCTTCTCTTCTCGGGTCCATTCAGTTTGGTAAAAAACAGATGTAATCACATACCGTTCAGAGAGTTCTTTAAATACTTCAGAAGGATGCTTGTGTGCTATGTGAAGACTTATGTTTAAGTTTTGAAGGTTATTTGATAGTTGCTCAACACTTTCAATTAAGAACTTAGCTCTGTATTTTTCAGTCTTTTTAAAACCATACCGGGTTGTTTCAAAATGACTTGGATCAAAACAGTAGACGCCAAGAACAGCGTTTTCATTTTTACAAGCATCGTAAAGAGACTTTTGATCTCGAGTTCGTAAATCGTTTCTAAACCAAACAAGTGTTATTTTTTGTTTCTTCTGCATTTTTCGCTACAATATTTTACGTTATCCCAATTTTTCTCCCATTTTTTCCTCCAACTAAAAGGTAATCCACAAGTAGGGCAGATCTTTTCGGGTAAATTTGTTTTCTTGTGTGCCATGTTTAATTTAAGGCTTTAATATCTTGACCTGGTCTTGCATAGGCAAAACGTTCCATAAGTTCTGTACTTAAATATCCGTCCAATCCAATAATTCCTGCACTTTTTGCTTTAGATAAATTTAATAAGCCATCTTTTTCTTGGATCTCACTAGGGAAAAGGAGGTGTTGAATTTCTCCAATAATCAATCGACATCCATTTTCTTCGATGAAATATTCATTGATGAATTTGCAACCCATTTTAATGAGAGATTCTTTTACAAAAGGGGCTTTGAAATCTTTAATATATTCTTCAGATAAACCAACTTCTTTAAATTCTGAAATCCCCTTGTCATAATTGGCTGAGGTTTGGTGAGCTTTGTCTACAAAGCTTTCGTGAATATGGTTTACTGTAAACTGTTTGGTATCCTTGAGATTTTCGTAAGTATCCCTATCTACAGTTATAGGACGCAACATAAAGCTAAGCATAGGGGGGGTGCTGCCAAGGTGTATAACCGAATTAAAAATAGCTAAGTTAGTAGTTCCTTCTTGGGAAATAGTGCCTATAAGATTGCCAGATTTCACTCCTCCACAACTATTAATAAGGTGCATGCGTTCCAATTTCGGGAGTTCACTAATGTTTTTTTTGGTAAAATGAGTCATAAAAAAAGGTCGATGATTAGTCGACCTAAATTTAGATATTGTTAAACCTTTTAGTGTTAAAAATTAAACAAAATTAAGATACTTTTTCTTGATCTAATTTTGGATAATCGGTGTACCCTTTTTCACCTGGTACATAAAAGGTATCTCGATCCCAGTTTTGAAGCTCTGCATTTTTTTCAAAACGAAGGGGTAAATCTGGGTTAGAGATAAATAATCTACCATAGGCTACCATATCGGCATTGCCATCTTCAATTACTTTATTGCCACTTTCTTGATCAAATCCTGCATTAATCATCAGGTTTCCTTTATAAAGAGGTCTAAAGTGCTCGGCAATATTAGTAACTAGAAAATCTTTATCACTTACATCGTTAAAAGGTTCAGATAAATGTAAATAGGCTAGATCGTAGTCATTAAGTTTTTCGACAATATATTCAAAAGTTGGAATTGTTTCTTCGTCTGCTTCGGTACCAAAAACACCGTGCAAGGAAGGATTTAATCTCACTCCAATTTTATTTTCTGGAAAGAATACTTTTGTAGCTTCGATGATTTCAAATAAGATTCGAGCTTTATTTTCTTTCGAACCTCCATATTCATCTGTTCTGTGGTTAGATGTATTATTGAAGAACTGATGGATTAAGTAACCATTTGAGGAGTGAATTTCAATACCATCAAAACCAGCTTTCACAGCATTTTTTGCAGCTCTTTTAAAGTCTTGCACGGTTTCTTTCACTTCTTCAGTAGTTAATGCTCTTGGTTCTACGGTGTCCATAAAACCTTGGTAAGTGTAAGCTTTATCATTTGGATTCACTGCGCTTGGTGCTACAGGTTTATTACCATTATGAAAATCAGGATGGGACATACGTCCGACATGCCAAAGCTGTATAAATATTTTGCCATCTTCTTTATGCACAGCATCGGTTACTTTTTTCCAACCTTCTATTTGTTCAGGCGTATAGATCCCAGCTGTATTAATATAACCAATCGCTTCAGGAGACACTTGAGATCCTTCACTTATAATTAGACCTGCGCTAGCTCTCTGTGTATAATATTTGACATGCATGTCGGTTGGAGTATTGTATTCATTGTCGGCACGACTGCGCGTCAAAGGTGCCATGATAACTCTATTTTTCAATTCCAAATCACCCATTTTTATGGGTTTTAATAAGGCTTGTTGACTCATAATTAAACTAATTTGAAGCAAATTTAAGACTAAATTAAAATTTTATGAGTTAATGCCTTTATAAATAAAAGCTACTTTTGTCTGATTCCACTATAGATAAAAACTATAGTTAAACTATATTAAGATGGATACTTTTGAACACAATTTGAGTTGGTCTGATTTTCAAAAAATCGAAATGCGAGTGGGAACTATACTTAAGGCAAAGCCATTTAGACAAGCGATAAAACCTGCTATACAGTTAGAAATTGACTTTGGAGAGATTGGGATTAAACGCTCATCGGCTCAAATTACAGAACTCTATGACTCGGAGGAACTTATTGGAAAGCAAGTGATCGCTGTCCTTAATTTTCCTCCAAAACAAATCGCCACGATGATGAGTGAGTGTTTAATTCTAGCAGCAGTAGATTCTGAAGTAGGTACTTCACTTTTGTCTCCAGATCATAGAGTTAAAAATGGAACTCGGATTTCTTAATTTTCAATTTCAGCGTGCAAGAGAGTTAAGAAGTTGTGTCTACTTACTTCCTCTGCGCCAAGACTTTCGAGGTGTTTGGTATACACCTGACAATCTATAAGGCGAATACCATTTTTCTCCATGTTTTTAACCAAAGTAATAAAGCCGTATTTGGAGGCATTATCTACTTCTGTAAACATACTTTCCCCACAGAATACGTTCTTGTCTTTCAGCAACAGGCCATAAAGTCCGCCCACAATCTTATCATCCTGCCAGACTTCTATAGATTTGGCTATACCAGTCTTATGGAGTCCAATATAGCTAGTAATCATGGCATCTGTGATCCAAGTTCCGTCTTGTTTTTCCCTATTGATGTTAGCGCATTTATTAATGACATATTCAAAATTTTCATTATAAGTGACCCTGAAGGCTTTTTCATTAAAAAGCTTTTTCATGGATTTAGAAACATTTAATTTATTTGGAAAGAGAATCATTCTTGGGTCTGGGCTCCACCATAAAATTGGTTGACCTTCTTCATACCAAGGGAAAATACCATTTTCGTAAGCAACTTTTATCCGCTCTAAGCTAAGATCTCCCCCAAAGGCCAATAGGCCTTTTTCATCGGCAAATTTTGGGTGTGGAAAAATAATATCTGACGTAAGTTTATACATGATTTAAAAATAAAATATTAAAACTACTTCTTATACCAATTTAAACTTATAATATAGCTATAAATCATTTTACCGAAACGAATTCGGCACAGGCTTTTTTCGCTTGTTTCTCATCAAAAATAATTAGCGTAGCTAGGGCTATGCTAATTATTTTTAACTTCAATCAATCAAAAAACCTGTGCTGAGCTGCGTCGAAATATAATTCAATTTATTTATGCGACATTATAAATTTATTTTGGTAAAAATAATGCAAAGGCATTTTGCCTTGTCTGTTTTAAAAGTAAAAAGCTTCAGAGGAATTCTGAAGCTTTTTACTTTTAAATTGAATTAGATTTAGAAAGGTAAATCGTCCTCATCATCATCATTCAAATCTTGAACGGGTTCAAACTGATCTGAAGGTGGAACAGGAGGGGCTCCTGCTGTATTATTCTGCTCTGCATTTTCAATTCTCCAACCATTTAAAGAATTGAAGTATTTGGTTTCTCCCTGAGGGCTTACCCATTCTCTTCCTCTTAGGTTGATTCCAACTTTGACATCTTGACCAACATTATAGCTGTCTAATATGTTGGTTTTATCTTGAACAAATTCAATTAAGATATGCTGTGGATACTGCTCTTCGGTAGTGACCACCATTTCTCTTTTTCTGAAACCGTTACTTCCAAATTCTTTTGTTTCTCCTAAGACTTTAATTTTTCCTTGTACTTCCATAATTATTGTTTTGCGAGTAAAATATGTAAAGCTTTTTCAAGCTCATTTTTTTCTATATAGCTTTGAGCAGAGGCGTGAAGCTGTTCTTTCGAGTTGCTTTTAACCAGATGTTCTAATTCATTTTTGTTGATATAAAATTCATTCTCTTGCTCTGTAGGTAGATATTCTAAATTCCCTAATTGACCTAAATTATTCCCAGTTAAAACAGAGCTTAATCGCACTGATTCTGGAAGCTGATCTACACCAATACCTGTTTTAGAAATAGGTTTTTCAACTTCAAACATTCCTTGATTAGCTCTAGAATACCAGTTGCCACCCATTCTGGAGACCAAATCTATTTTATGTTGATCGATATGCAAGCCCTCATCTAATAAGTCTTCACGAATATGGATTTTAACCACTTCTGCAATGATCAAGTTTCCTGCACCACCTTCTTGACCTAAAGCAATAGTATCGTTTACTTTACATTCAAATTGGACAGGAGATTCTTTCACCCTTGGTGGAGTAACAAGATCTGACTTCAACATGGTCAAACCAGATTTGGTAAACTCATTAATCCCTTGATCGTATTCTGTACTCGATAAAGACATCTGCTGTACCATATCCCAGTTAACGACATTTATCACAACTTCTTTGGTTTGCATTGCATTTTCCAAAGTATGCTTTATGGAATTATCCCTCACTCTTCTCACTGGAGAAAAAATTAAAATAGGGGGGTTTGCACTAAAGACATTAAAAAAGCTGTAAGGTGATAAATTTGGAATTCCATTTTCATCTACTGTACTAGCAAAAGCGATGGGGCGAGGACCTATAGACCCTGACAGCATACCATATACTTTTTTGGTTTCTAATTCAGAAGGTAAAAAACTTTTCATATTTAAATTTTTTCCAAAGGTAATTAATCTCTATTGAAATTCTTTAAATAAGCACTAGGTTAGATCGCATTTCTAATATTTATTTTTCCATTTCGAAGAAACTAAAAACAGAATTACCATAGCGACGGTGTTCTTGAAAACTCTTTATGTGGTCAAGTTTAGAATGTTTCGAGTGCTCTATAATAAGAATTCCATCTTCATTCAAGAGTTTTCTTTCTCTTACTGCCGTTTCTATAGCCTCAAAATTTTCTAGAGATAAATCGTAAGGAGGATCTGCAAAAATAAGATCTGCTTTAAGTGGCGTTTTTTGTAAATAGTCAAAAACATCACTTTTAATAACATCTAAGGCCACCTCAAGTTCATCAGCAGTTTTACTTAAAAACTTAATACAGTCGTAGTTTTTATCAATAGCGGTGATTCGTTGAGTGCCCCTTGAAGCAAATTCAAACGAAATACTTCCAATTCCTGCAAATAAATCTATAACTTCTATGTCTTGAAAGTGAATTCTATTATTCAATATATTGAAAAGCCCCTCTTTAGCCATGTCTGTTGTAGGTCTTACGGGGAGTTTTTTGGGAGCAATAATACGTCTACCCTTTAGATGTCCGGATACTATGCGCATAAGTTAGATCAAATTATAATGTTCATTAAACCCTAGTTGATTTTCAAAATTATACGGAGTTTTTTTATTTGAAAACTCCATGGTTTTAATGTAGTTGGATAAAATTTGATAAGCTTTATTATCTTGAGACTTATCAAAATTACCTGTAAAATCTAGAATGAGTTCCTTTCTGTTCAAGTTTAATTCTTCAATGGTAAATAAAGCATAATATGCAAAATCTTCAGCAGTTTCGAAAGTAAAAGCGTTGGAAAGTATAAGTTGTTCATTTCTAAAAGCAGCAAGATAAAACATATGCTTTGTTGAATGAAGTAAAAGATACTCATTGCTGGTTTTACTATTTATAAGTCCTTTTTCTATAAGACCTGAAAGAAGGTGAGTAAAGGTAAAGGTTCCAAAAATATCGAAAAGATAATTGTTGATATTAATATAGGGAATATAAACTGTATTGGCCTTAGCTGAAGAAATTTCATCGAACGCAAAATCATCTCCCTCTATCAATTGACTGCTGTATTTCAGATAATGCGGTAGGTAATTTTGGTCAAAAAGGTCTTGAGGGACTATAGTAAATTGAGAATTTCCATAGATAACATCTACAGATTGGATGTGCTCTCTCTCTATAAAAGCCGTATTGATACAGGGCTTAATGAGATTAAGTAGTTCTGAAGTTGAAGACATAATCGGAAGCTGAAATACGTTATACTCCAAAGGAATTTGGTGTTCATCTAGAATTAAAAAAGAAAATCCATCTTGTAAAATGAAGATGGATAAACTTTTATAAATATGTTTTGAGTGACCACTCATTTAATTGTCACCAAAGTTTTTTGGCCAGTTTCCATTTGTATTTACTTGTTTCATAGAACCAACTTGGATAAAAGCACCGTCCACACCATCTACAGATTTTATTTGTTTTTCTTGAATAACTAAATCTATATCTTGGTCTGCAAGAATAACATCCTTAGAAGCTTTCACCTCAAAAACTGGGATTCTATTTTCATTTTCCTCAATATATCCAGCGCTCATCTCAAACTTTATATTATCGGTGTGTGGGATATACATAATATTTTTATATCTGTCTGAACTTCCAAAAATAGAATCTTTTACGGAAGCAAAGCTGAGGGTGTCTATCACCACATCTTCTTTATATTTATCTACTCCGTAGATTTCTCTGTATTCTTCATCTAGAAACGTAGTGTCTCTTCTTTGAGTAATCACAAATTGTGCTGTATCGACAAATTTCAATAGATCATCGAAATTACCGCCGTAGTTTCCTTCGATATCTCTATGCGCTAGTTGGAGATCGCGAATGTCTTTCATTCTTTCTACAACATCTATGTAGCGTCTATCTCGAGTTTTGTTGAATTCAACAGGGCCATAAACAGCTTGATAAGTAAAATAACCTAATACTCCAATAACAACCCACAAAACAATTCGTATTACAATCTTCATAACTTAAAATTAAGAATTTTTGATATTAGCAAACTTACACCTTTTTTTCAATCACAAAAGTATAGCACATAAAAATCGTCCTTATATTTGAAATTTAAGTTTTACCTCAATTTATATGGATAATCAAGAGTTTTATAAAGCATTACGATCAGATTTCGGGCATACCCCCACGTCAAAGCAAGATCTCACACTCCAACTTTTATCTAAATTTGTCTTAGAAACGTCTGTAGATCGTATTTTTTTATTAAAAGGGTATGCTGGAACTGGTAAGACAACCATTATAGGGACTCTTGTAAAGAATATCTGGAAAGTGAAAAAGAAAGTAATTCTTGCAGCGCCAACTGGTCGGGCGGCTAAAGTGATAACTAATTACAGCAAACAATATGCACAAACGATTCATCGTAAAATTTATCAGCCTAAAAGCACTTCTGGTGGAGGTGTCGAATTTGTTCCTCAGGTAAATAAACATAAAGACACCATTTTTATAGTGGATGAAGCTTCTATGATTCCAGATTTTCCAAGTGGAGATCAACTCTTTAATCGAGGTTCTGTTTTGGATGATCTTATGGAATATGTGTACTCAGGCGATAATTGTAAATTGATTTTTATAGGAGATACAGCGCAGTTGCCACCGGTAAAATCTAATCTGAGTCCAGCTCTAGACGAAAAGACCTTGTCTACACATTACCAGATGGACGTGATTCCCGTTGAACTTGATGAAGTCGTCCGCCAGCGTTTTGAAAGTGATATTCTTTTAAATGCGACCCGGATTCGAGAAACTATCGAAACAGAAGACTTTGAGGATTTCAAATTTAAATTGACCAACAATACCGATATGGTAAGGCTCATAGATGGTCATGAAATCCTCGATGCCATCAACGAAGCCTACGATAATCTTGGTCACGAAGAGACGGCTATTATCGTAAGGTCTAATAAACGAGCAAATCTTTATAACCAACAAATACGGAGTCGAATTTTAATGAGAGAGGATGAGATTGCGCCAGGCGATTTTTTAATGGTGGTCAAAAATAACTACTTCTGGGTCAAGCCTAAAAGTGAAGCTGGTTTTATAGCCAATGGAGATATCGTAGAAATTCTAGAAATTTTTGGATTAAAGGAATTATACGGTTTTAGATTTGCCGAAGTAAAAGTCCAACTGGTAGATTATCCCAAGATGAAACCTTTTGAGACGGTGATCATGTTAGATACGTTAAGCATGAATTCTCCATCTTTACCCTACGAAGACTCCAACAAACTCTATCAAGAAGTGATAAAAGATTACGAGGACATCACTTCAAAATATAAAAAATTCATGAAAGTGAAACAGAATAGCTTTTTTAACGCTTTACAAGTTAAGTTTAGTTATGCCATTACTTGCCATAAATCACAAGGTGGGCAGTGGGATACGGTATTTGTTGAACAGCCTTACTTACCAGATGGTGTTGGAAAAGATTACTTAAGATGGCTCTATACAGCCTGTACTAGAGCAAAGGAAAAACTTTACTTAATAGGATTTAAAGATGATTTTTTTGAAGACAACTAATTATAAGTTCATATAAAACCCATAAAACATGTTCAAGAACTTTAGAGCTATAGCCATGATTCCAGCCCGTTACGAGGCCTCACGATTTCCAGGAAAACTCATGCAAGATTTAGCGGGGAAAACGGTGATTGTTAGAACATATGAGGCCGCCAAATCAACTCAACTCTTTGATGAGGTTTATGTGGTGACCGATTCTGAACTTATTTTTTCTGAAATTGAAAAAGAAGGTGGCAAAGTGATTATGAGTCAAAAAGAACACTATTGCGGGAGTGATCGCATCGCTGAAGCAGTGCGAGACATGGAGGTAGACATTGTGGTGAATGTTCAAGGGGACGAGCCTTTTATCAATGAAAAAGCTTTGAGTTTACTTTTAAAAGAATTTGAAAATGATGCTGATGGTCTTATTGATTTAGCCTCTTTAAAAGTTAAATTAACAGAGGAAGATGATATCCAAAATCCGAACAACGTCAAGGTGATTACTGACTTAAAGAATTTTGCGCTTTACTTTTCTAGATCGCCAATTCCTTTTCATAGAGCAAAAGAGATAGAAGTTGATTACTTCAAGCATGTCGGTATTTATGCGTTTAGAAAAAAGGCGCTGACAGATTTTTATAATCTGCCGATGAGTCCGCTTGAGGCTGCAGAAAAAATTGAATGCATTCGCTATCTAGAGAATGGTAAAACCATAAAAATGGTAGAGACGTCAGAAGTTAGCATAGGGATTGATACTCCTGAAGATTTAGAAAAAGCGAGGCAAAAATTTAATTAACGACTCCCTCTTAAGGTGTGTCGTTTTAAGATTTTCTTTCCCTCGATTTTAGATTTTTGCGATTGAATAATTTTCCAAATTGAATCTGACGCATGTTGGCGAGTGGTAGCCATTTCTATGATAGGTCTTGGATAATCTTTTCCTAATTCAAAATTATACATGCTTTGTTCCATTGCGGTAAGTTTCCAAGGTTCATGCACAAACTCTAACGGGATCCCTTTCAGACAGGGGAGGTAAGTCAAAATAAATTCTCCGTCAAGATCATGCTTATATGAATTTTTGACAGGATTGTATATTCTTAAGGTGTGAATTCCCGTAGTTCCAGCTTGCATTTGTAATTGTGGATAGTGAATACCAGGCTCAAAATCTAAAAATAGACTTGCCAAATGCGAAGAGGCCTCTTGCCATGTTTGCCAAAGTAAGTGTGTAAAAAAAGAGACTAAAAGGGCCCGCATTCTAAAATTTAAATAACCTGTTTGTATCAAGCACTTCATACTAGCATCTACCAACGGAAAACCGGTTTCTCCTTTTTTCCAAGCTTCTGCCAAAGCTTTGTTGTAGGGCTTTTCAAGAACATTAAAGGCACTATTGAAATTTTGAAATTCTGCGTGGTATTCCATTTCAAATTTCTGAATAAAATGAGCTTGCCACCTAAGCCTGGATTGAAATTGGGAGAGTGCTTGCTTGTGTTTAGTTTTATCTTGAATCTCTATACTAGCTTGAATGACTTCTCTCATAGACAAGACTCCCCACGCGATGTAAGGAGAGAGTCGACTACAGGATTTTCTTGCCAGTAGTGGTTTTGAAATATTTTTTTGGTAATTGGTATAGCGATCTTGCAAAAATCCTTTGAGATAGCGAAGGGCTGTAGGTCGACCCCCTTTCTGAAAGTTCAGGTTTCTTTCTGTAGATAAATCTACTTGAATTAGCTGACCCTTCAAACTATCAATTTGATTTTGATTTTCAAACTGACCTAAACTTGCAGAAAAATACAGCAGGTCTTGAGACATGAAATTTTCCCACAAATTAATCCATGTTTTTCTGTTTTGTAGACCTCGAATCACACCATTATTTATGAACTCTTTCCACTGTATGCTAAGAGACTTGAACAGGAGCTTTAAGCTTTTATCTCTTTTAAATGTGATCTGAAGACCTGTTTCTTGGTGTGAAAAGACAGATTTGATCGTAAGTTGTTGGTGTATGGTTTTAAAAACATCTTCAGCCTTCCCTTCAACAATTAAAACTTGGGTGTGATAAGCTTCCAATTGTTTTTGAAGATCCTTTAGTGATTCTTTAATAAACCTAAAATGGCGTTCGCTATAGTGAGAATCCTTGAGAAGTATAGGCTCAAAGATATAAAGTAGGAGGACAGGCTGTCTTTCTTGCAAAGCTAAATGAAGAGGCGCATGGTCTTGCAACCTCAAATCTCTTTTAAACCATACTACATTTACCATACTATCCTATTAATAAAACATATCTAAGACTTAACTGCTTCTTTGTAAGTTTCTAAACAACGTTCCCTAGCCATTTTATGCTCTACCATAGGTTTAGGATACCGATCTGTGTTTAATTCTGGAATCCATTTTATGATGTATTTCTTATCTTTATCAAACCGGTCGGTTTGAGAATAAGGATTAAATATTCTAAAGTAAGGTGCGGCATCTACTCCAGAGCCAGCAACCCATTGCCACCCACCCACATTGGATGACATTTCATAATCTAGAAGTTTTTCAGCAAAATAAGCTTCGCCCCAGCGCCAGTCTATTAAGAGATGCTTACATAAAAAACTGCCAACAACCATTCTCAAACGGTTATGCATCCACCCCGTTTCATTCAATTGCCTCATTCCAGCATCTACTATAGGATAGCCAGTCTTCCCTTTTTTCCATTTTTCAAATTCATTTTCATCATTTCGCCATTCGATGCGATCATACTTAGGTTTGAAGGCACTGTTTTGGGTTTTGGGATGATTATAGAGGATGGCTTTATAAAATTCTCGCCAAATAAGTTCATTTAAAAAAGTCTCGTTTTTGACGGATAATGCTGCTTGAATGAGTTTTCTATAACCAATCAATCCAAATCTTAAGTAAGGGCTCAATCTTGAAGTTCCCTCAATGGATGGGATATTACGTGTATCCTCGTAATGCTCAAGTAAATCCTTTGTAATATTATAGTCTGGAACTTGAATAGAAGATTTTACAAACCCCATATCCGATAAGGATACATCGGGCAACATAGAATTCTTATATGTGTTGTCAAGATGATCTTCAGAAGGGAAAGTTTTTAAATTAATGTTTTCAAATTCCTTCTTCCACTGTCTCATATAGGGGGTAAAGACCAAATACATTCCACCATCATTTTTTTTAACTTCATTTTTTTCAAAGATGACTTGGTCTTTAAAATCGTGAAATTCTATCCCTTGGTTTGCTAATAAGATATTGATTTTAGAATCTCTTTGGTGAGCGTAAGGCTCATAATCTCTGTTGGTATAGACAGCTTCCACTTCAAAATCTTTAAGGAGTTCATGAAAAGCCTCTTCTGGAGTTGAATGATACGTAGCGATTGATGATCCATAATGGTCTTGCAAATGCGATCTCATTTTTTGTAATTGTTCAAAAATGAAGCTTATCCGGGCATCGTCTTTTTGGAGTTCGTCAAGAATATTTTTGTCGAAAATAAAGAGTGGCACAACTGGAAAAACTCCTGATAGAGCATGATATAGCCCTACGTTATCTTCTAGTCTCATATCTCTTCTGAACCAAAATACTCTTACCTTATTTTTCATTTTGAACTGTTTTTTAAAACCTTTTTATAAATTTAAAAATCTTCTTACAAGTTGAGTGACTTGCAAGAAGATTTCTTTAAAATTATTTTACATCAAATTAATTTGCTGTTGTAGGGATCTAGCTTACATTTAAGCTTCCCATGCCACCGTCAACTCCAATAACTTGTCCTGTCATCCAAGTAGAGTTATCCGACAATAAGAAACTTGCCATTTTACCAATGTCTGAAGGTTCACCAACTCGTTTTAAGGGGTGTCTTTCGTCCATCTTTTCTTTCTTCTTATCGTTTCCTAATAATTTATTAGCCAAAGGTGTATTCACAAGTGATGGTGCAATAACGTTTACTCTAAATGTAGGCGCATATTCTGCGGCTAAAGATCTAGCAAATCCTTCTATAGCTCCTTTAGCTGCCGCAACACTTGTATGATAAGGCAAACCTGTTTGTACAGCTACAGTACTAAAATAAACAATACTAGCTTGTTTTGAATTTTTCAATTTTGAAATAACTCCATGTGTAGCCTTCATTAAACTCATAAAGTTGATTTGCATATCTTGTTCAAAAATTTCTGGCTTCATCATTTTAAAAGGTTTCAAATTGATGCTACCTGGGCAATATACAAAGCCATCTAAGGTGTCTGGTAAATCTAATTCAGATATATCATCTGTTAATGCATCAAACATGTGATGCGTTACATCATAATCAGATAAATTTTCATCAGATCTCGAAGCAACAATAATATTGTGATCTGGACTAAGTTCTTTTACGATTTCTAGTCCAATTCCTTTCGTTCCTCCAATTAATAAAATATTCTTTCTCATCAGTTATAAATTTAAATTTAATATTGACCAAATTTTTCGACCATTTTAGCTTCGCGAGCCTTAAATATTTCGTTTAATTTCGGTTTAACTAGTATAGGGTGCATCATTCTTCCTAAAATTCCAAAGGGAATCTTATAATGCACAAGATCTTCAATTTCAACTCCTCCTTCAATTTCATGAATAAAATGTTTATGATGCCATAAAGCATAAGGACCATACAATTGGATATCCACAAAATAATCTGGTTTTTCTACGTGAGTAATTTCAGTAACCCAATTGGTCTTGAATCCTGGTAGTGGTGTAACTTTATATTGCAAGAGTTGACCTGTAAACATTTTACGATCTGCGCCAGACATGATTTCGAAACCCATTTCGTCTGGCATTATTTTCTTTAAATTTTTAGGATCGGATAGAAAATCCCAGGCTTCTTGCTTAGAAATAGGGAGTTTTTGGAGAGTATGAATTTCATATATCATGGTTCAAAAATAGAGATTTTATTGTTTAATAAAATAGGTTTGTAGTTAAACAAAAGTTATTGTTAGTGCTTTGGGTTTTGTAAAACTGATAAATTATTGTTTAAACCTTCAGTGCTTAAATTAAGTATGCCTTCATTTGCACAAGAATATATTTAGAATGAAATATTTTACCCTTTTGGTTGTTATCCTACTTGCGGCTTGCAAAAGTTCTCAAACGGATTTACCATTACTTCAAGAGTGTCCTGGTGATGGAGATTGCGAAGTTGAAGTCTTTAAGGAGTCTAGACTTATTTTAAAAGAAGACAATACCGGAATAACCGAAGTTACCTTGGAACAGGATAAAGACTTTCAAGTGGTATTTATTAAATACAAAGATTCTACCAATAAAGGCTACAGTGAAGAGGTTTATCTTCAAATACCCTTGAGGTTTAAAGAAATTCATTCAGAAAATCACAGCTTGAAAAATCAAAAAGTTATGTTTGGAAAATTATGTGATTGTCCAGATAAAGGTTTTGAAAAAATAAATTCTGGAGTCCTTAAGCTCATCAACTTGAATGACTATATTTCCTTGCATTTAGAGATAAAATCAAATAAATCTCAAGTTGTACAAACTATAGACTTAGATATTTAATTATCGATGACATCTCCTGCAAATGGGGGTATGCCAGGAGTAGAGCTAGGTTTTTTAGAATCCTCTTTATCTTTGCCTAACTCTATAATGTTATAGGGAAAGTTTTTACTTCTTATCTTCTCTCTCTTTTTACAATCCAAATCTGAGTAAATAACCTGATATTTTTCTTCCGAATAAGCATCCCAAGCATACAAATATACTTCCCTAACATATCTTAAGATAAGGTCATAATTTTTGTGTTTGCCATAAGATCCTAAAGCTATGATAGCCTGCTTGGGAGAGTCTGACTTAGTTTTTACACTCGATGGGTTTGATAAAAAATCATATACCAATTCTTTAAACTGTATTTCTGAAAGGCCTTCTTTCTTTTGTCCGTTCATTAAAAGCTTCCCTTCTTGATCTATAATCAGCGTTAAAATATTATTGGATTGAGCTGAAGTATATTCCTCATTGGTTATTTCATTCTCAATTTTACAAGTAGTATCAAGCCATTGCTGTCCAAAGCTTAGATTCGATAAAAGTAAAATTAAAAAAAAAGGGAGTAAGGTTTTCATCTTAAGTGATTTAGTAAATGCAAAGTTAAGAATTTATCTGATTATTTTTTCTGAAGTTAAATTATAAATTTAAATGCATTCATTTTATAGAAACGTACAAATCTAACAATTAGCTGGAGTATTCTAAAATTTGAAGCATTCCTTTTTAGGATTTATAAGCATAAATTAGACATAACAAAAAGTTGCGTATTTAGATTTCTGAGTCATCCTCTCAAAAAAAACAAGAACTGTATAAATGTCGATTTTAACAAAATATATACTTAAGAATAGTGTAATTACTGGTTATCTTCTTTAAAATTAACTAGTTTTAATAAATTATTCTTATATAAATTTTAATCAGAGCTTATGAAGAGAAATTCGTTATACGATCCTAGTTTTGAACATGATGCTTGCGGAATCGGAACAGTTATAAATATTGACGGTAAAAAAGAGTTTAAATTAATAGATGATGCTTTAACCATGTTGGAAAATATGGAGCATCGAGGAGGAACTGGTGCAGATCCAGAAACTGGAGATGGGGCAGGGATACTGTTACAAATTGATAAAGACTTTATCAACTGGATATCAAAAGAAGCTAATGTCAGTTTAGACTCAAAAAGACCAGTTGGGGTGGGGATGTTGTTTTTTCCTAAGATGCCAAGCGTCGCTGAGCAATGTGAAGACATCCTTAAAGAACACGCAGAGGATTTAGGCCTTGATATTTTGGGGTATAGAGAAGTGCCCACTGATCCTAAAGTTCCTGGAGTTGGCGCTAAACCCTCAGAGCCTCTCATAAAACAAGTCATCATACAACCTAAAACTGAAATGTCTAATGACGAATTAGAACGAAAGTTATTTGTCCTTAGAAATTCTGTGACACATTATATTGGTCACCATCTTAAAGGAAATAATAAAGCATTTTATGTTTGTAGTATGTCTACAAAAACGATGATCTATAAAGGTCAATTAAGGACTAATCAGTTAAGAGCTTACTTTGAAGATCTTAGAAATACTAAATTTAAATCAGCCTTTGCAATTATCCATTCTCGATTTTCGACCAATACTTTTCCAAATTGGAAGTTAGCGCAGCCTTTTCACTTTACCGCTCATAATGGCGAGATCAATACCATTCGAGGTAATGTGACGAAAATGAAGTCGAAAGAAGCAAATTTCAAATCTAAAGTTTTCTCAGATTCAGATTTAAAACGTTTGTTACCAATCACAAATCCAGAACATTCAGATTCTGCTAATTTGGATGCCATGGTAGAGATGTTAGTATTAGATGGACGCCCATTGGAGCATGCAATGATGATGCTAGTCCCAGAGGCATGGCAAGACAATGTCTCTATAGATCCAGAGCGTAAAGCCTTTTACAAATACCATGCTTCTATTATGGAACCTTGGGATGGTCCGGCGGCTCTAATTTTTACAGATGGAAAACGGGTTGGTGCTACATTAGATAGAAACGGTTTAAGGCCTTCACGATATTGCATCACCTCGACCAACAGACTTATAATTTCTTCTGAAGCTGGAGCACTTCCAGTAGATCCAAGTGAAATCATTAAAAAAGGAAGACTACAACCAGGTCGTATGGTTCTTGCAGATCTAGATCAAAATAAAGTCCTTTTTGATGATGAAATCAAACACAGGATTGTAAAAGATAAATCCTATTCACAGTGGATCAAAAATCAGAGAATTAAGCTTAGACATCAGCCAGTTCCAGAATTTGAAAAACAAATCCTCTCCAGGAAAGACCTTCTTCACTTACAGAATGCTTACGGGTACACTTCAGAAGAATTGAAAATCATTTTAGGCGATATGGCTGTAAGAGCTACAGAGCCCATCGGTTCTATGGGAGCCGATACTCCGCTTGCTATTTTGAGTAAACAAAGTCAACATATTGCTAATTACTTCAAGCAACTTTTTGCCCAAGTGAGTAATCCTCCTATTGATCCTATACGTGAACGTATGGTAATGTCATTATTTACAAGGGTGGGAGAAAGTCTTAATATTTTAGATGAAACAGAATTACACACTAAACAAATACATATTTCTCAACCTGTATTGCTAAATTCTGATATAGAAAAGTTTAAGTACTTAAAGGAAAAAGGTTTCGATTATGCTTTTATCAACTGTGTTTTTGAAGCGGATGGCAAGACAGATAGTTTGGAAAAAGCCATTGATTTGGTTTGTAAAGCAGCAGAGAAAGCTGTAGAATCTGGTAAGAAAGTTCTGATACTTTCAGACAAAGCTATCGATATAGATCATGCTCCTATCCCTTCTTTACTCTCTACAGGTGCTGTTCACCATCATCTCGTAAAACTCAATTTAAGAACTAAGGTAGGAATTGTTGTTGAAGCAGGAGATGTAAGAGAAACACATCATTTTGCTACTTTAATCGGTTATGGAGCAAGTGCGGTCTATCCCTATCTAGCTATTCAATCTATTGAACATCTTCAAGAAGAGGGTAGGTTGGATGCAGATATTACAAAGGAAAAGGCAGTTTCGAATTATCAAGAAGCGATTGGGTACGGTTTATTAAAAATCTTATCCAAAATGGGTATTAGTACCTTACAATCTTACCAAGGGGCTCAAATTTTTGAAGCTTTAGGGTTGCATAATACAGTGGTAGAAAAATGCTTTAAGGGTACAATTTCGAGAATTGAAGGCATCGATTTTGATGGACTTGCCAAAGAAGTTTTGGTTAGACATCACAAGGCTTATCCAGATAATAAAGGGGTAAAACAGAGTCTCGAAGTGGGCGGAGTGTACCGATGGAAACAACGTGGTGAAAAGCATCTGTTTAATCCACAAACTATCCACTTGCTTCAACATTCTACAAAAACAAATAATTTTGCGCTTTATAAGAAGTTCGCTAACGAAGTCAACGATCAGCTTAAAGAGTCGCTGACACTTAGAGGTCTTTTTGAATTTAAAAAAAGAACGCCTATTCCAATATCTGAAGTAGAACCTGCCAAAGATATTATGAAACGTTTCGCAACGGGAGCGATGTCCTTTGGCTCAATTTCCCATGAAGCGCATTCTACATTGGCTATTGCTATGAATCGGATTGGTGCAAAAAGTAACAGTGGAGAGGGAGGCGAAGACGAAGTTAGATTTGATGTAAAATCCAATGGAGATTGGGAGCGATCTGCTATAAAACAAGTGGCTTCAGGGCGTTTTGGCGTCACAAGTTATTACCTTACCAATGCAGATGAGTTGCAAATTAAAATGGCACAAGGCGCTAAGCCTGGAGAAGGGGGACAGTTACCTGGCCATAAAGTGGACGAATGGATAGGTAGAGTAAGACATTCAACCCCAGGAGTTGGATTAATATCCCCTCCACCTCACCACGATATTTATTCTATAGAGGATCTAGCTCAACTTATTTTCGATTTGAAAAATGCAAATCGTGCTGCTAGGATAAACGTTAAGTTGGTCTCTCAAGCAGGTGTAGGGACTGTGGCTGCTGGAGTAGCTAAAGCCAATGCAGATGTAGTTTTAATCTCTGGCGCTGATGGCGGGACAGGCGCTTCACCCTTAAGCTCTATTCGCCACGCGGGTTTACCTTGGGAATTAGGGCTATCTGAAGCACACCAAACGCTTGTCAAGAACAATTTAAGAAGTCGGATTACAGTTCAAGCAGATGGACAAATGCGAACAGGAAGGGATTTGGCTATTGCTACCCTTTTAGGAGCAGAAGAATGGGGTGTTTCCACAGCAGCTTTGATTGTAGAAGGTTGCATTATGATGAGGAAATGCCATACCAATACATGTCCAGTAGGAGTGGCAACTCAAAATCCAGAATTGCGGAAATTATTCACTGGAAAACCAGAACATGTGGTGAATTACTTCAATTTTTTAGCTGAAGACCTTAGAGAGATCATGGCCCAACTTGGTTTTAAATCTGTTAGTGATATGGTTGGTCATTCTGAAGTCATCAACATGAGAAAAGAAGTTCCCTTTTGGAAACTCAAAGATTTGGATTTAAGTCCGATTTTATATCAAGAAAAAATCTCAGAGCAAGTTGGTGTATACAAACAAATAGAGCAAGACCATCAAATTGATAAGGTGTTGGATTGGGAGCTTTTAGAAAAGGCAAAACCTGCTTTGGAACATCATACTAAGGTAAAGCATGCTTTTTCTCTCAGAAATGTAAATCGTGCTACTGGTGCAATTTTATCTAATGAGATAAGTAAATTATATAAAGCTGAAGGTCTGGCGGAAGATACTATTCATTATAAATTTAACGGATCCGCTGGGCAAAGCTTTGGTTGTTTTTTAGCGAAAGGAGTCACTTTTGAAGTAGAAGGAGAGTCTAATGATTACTTCGGAAAAGGACTATCAGGTGGTAAATTGATTATTTACCCACCCCAACCGTCTGGATTTAAATCCGAAGAAAATATTATCATTGGTAATGTTGCTTTCTATGGAGCAACTTCAGGATACGCCTATATTAATGGAATGGCAGGAGAGCGTTTTGGAGTCAGAAATTCTGGAGTAAATGCTGTGGTTGAAGGTGTTGGAGATCATGCCTGCGAATACATGACAGAAGGTAGATTGGTCATTTTAGGAGAAACAGGCAAAAACTTTGCTGCAGGGATGAGTGGAGGTGTCGCCTATATTTTTGATGAAAAAAACACGTTTAGATCCAATTGTAACAAAGCTATGGTGGGATTAGAATCCCCTTCCAAAGACGATTACAAAGAACTAAAGACCTTAATTGAAAATCATTATCACTACACTAAAAGTGAAAAAGCAAAATCAATACTAGATCGTTTTGATGAGATATACACTCAATTTATTAAAGTGATACCAACTGATTACAAGCGTGTTTTAGAAGCAAAAAAACAAGAAGAACAAAATAAAAAAATAGTAGCATAATGGGACAACATGATGGATTTATGAAATATGATAGGGAGCTTCCAAATACAAGGAATCCCAAGGATAGAGTTGGAGATTTTAAGGAAATTTTTGAGCCTTTTCCAGAGGATAAAACCAAAACTCAAGCTGCAAGATGTATGGACTGTGGAGTTCCATTTTGTCATTCGGGATGCCCCTTAGGAAATATTATACCAGAGTTTAATGAAGCTGTTTACGATGAAAATTGGGAAGATGCGGTTTCGATATTGTATTCTACCAATAACTTTCCAGAATTTACAGGTAGGATTTGCCCTGCTCCTTGTGAAGCTAGCTGTGTGTTAGGCATTAATAAATCTCCAGTAGCCATAGAACATATTGAAAAAACAATAGCTGAAAAAGCCCATGAACTGGGGTTTATGACCTCCAATACACCAGAAGTGAGGACAGAGAAAAAAATTGCAGTAATTGGATCTGGTCCTGCAGGCCTTGCTGCTGCAGATCAACTTAATAAAGCAGGACATTGGGTGACTGTTTTTGAAAGAGAATCTAAAATTGGAGGATTGCTTCGTTATGGAATTCCAGATTTTAAACTCGAAAAATGGGTAGTGGATAGACGAATTCAAATTATGGATGATGAAGGTGTCCGTTTCAAAGTCAATGCAGAAGTAGGCAAAAGTATCAATCCTGAAATGCTTAAGGAAGATTTTGATGCGATTGTCGTTTGTACGGGGTGTACTGTACCTAGAAATTTACCTATTCCTGGACGCGATTTAAAAGGTATCCATTATGCAATGGATTTTTTAACGCTTCAGAATAAAGAAATCTCAGGGATAAAGTGTGATAATAAACTATCTGCTGAAGGTAAAAATGTAGTTGTTATTGGTGGTGGAGATACAGGCTCGGATTGTATAGGAACCTCTCATCGACAAGGTGCTGCTTCGGTACTTCAACTTGAGCTTATGCCCAAACCACAAAGCAAACGAGGCGAAAAGGACCCTTGGCCTATGTGGCCTATGACTTTAAGAACGTCCTCTTCTCACGATGAAGGTGGTGAACGTAAATGGAGTACTTTGACCAAAGAATTTGTAGGGAATGATAAGGGAGAACTTGCTCATATCAAACTCGTTGATACCGAATGGGTAAACGACCGAGGTAGACAACAAATGAAAGAAATTGAAGGGACAGAGCGATTACTACCTTGTGCGTTGGCTTTGCTAGCTGTAGGATTTACACAACCAGAAAATGCTCTTCTAAAAAGTTTAGGCGTAACGCAATCTAAGGCAGGAACTGTTGAAGCTAAAGAGTATAAAACTAGCGTAGAATCGATTTTTGCAGCAGGAGATGCTCGAAGAGGGCAGTCTTTGGTAGTTTGGGCGATTTCTGAAGGAAGAGAAGCCGCTAGAGAAGTAGATGAATTTTTAATGGGGAGTACAGAATTACCCTCTAAAAACGATTCTTTTTTAAATCTTGAAGTCTAAATTTTATTTAACTTTGATCCTATATGGAACATAAACCCTACGCCGTTATTGATAATTCTGCTTTTCCAATAGTGAAAGTTAGCTTTACAGGAGAGAAAAGTACAGATTTGAATTTTCATCACTACTTAAAAGCCCTTAAAGAATGCTATTCTCATCAACAACCTATTGCTATTATTTTTGAGGCGTCTAAAGCGGTTACTCCTAAATTCTCTCACCAAAATCAACAGGCTAATTGGATAAAAGAAAATTGGACACTTATCCAAAATCAGTGTCAGGGAACTGCTTATATAATTCCAAGTCTCATTATTAAAATAGCATTAAAATCGATTTTACTACTTCAGAAACAACCAGTTCCTTATAAGGTGTTTTCAATTGAAAAGGATGGTAAAGACTGG
The DNA here is from genome assembly GCF_002836055.1 of Psychroflexus sp. MES1-P1E. GTDB lineage: Bacteria > Bacteroidota > Bacteroidia > Flavobacteriales > Flavobacteriaceae > Psychroflexus. The sequence goes on along the minus strand of NZ_PJBS01000157.1, from coordinate 17,088 downwards.
TTAAAATCATTGTTATAAACTTTTGTTTATTATAAATTATAACCTTTATCGAGTTGTATTTTTGCACTATAACCTGAAACCTTTTACAGATGAATTACCAACTCAATACCGTTTCTTTAGAGGAAGCGGCTTCAAAAGTAAAATCTGGAGATAGAGTATTTATACAAGGTGCTGCCATGACTCCGTACAAACTGATTACTGGTTTGGTATCCCGTTATGAATCCCTTAGTGATGTTGAAATTATTCATCTTCATACTGAAGGTCGAGCTGCTTATACAGAGAAACCTTATTCTCAGGCTTTTAAAATGAATAGCGTTTTTGTTGGATCCAACGTAAGGCAATCTGTGAAAGAGGGACACGGGGACTATATACCGATTTTCTTAAGTGAAATACATCTGCTGTTTAGGCGATCCATATTACCATTAGACGTTGCCTTTATCCAAGTTTCACCACCAGATAGTCATGGTTACTGTTCTTTAGGGACATCAATTGATATTACCATTCCTGCTATCCAAACTGCCAAATTGGTGATAGCACAAGTGAATCCTCGAGTGCCTAGGACCCACGGAGATGGGTTTATTCATGTGAGTGAGCTCGATTTTGCAATTGAAGAGGATGCTCCCATTTATGGTCATGAACTTCCTGTTGCTTCAGAAATTGAAAATAAAATAGGGGCTAACATAGCCGGTCTTGTCGAGAATGGCGCGACCCTACAAATGGGTATTGGTGCCATTCCTAATGCTGCCTTGGAAAACTTAGGGAGTCATAAAAATTTAGGTATCCATACCGAAATGTTTTCAGATGGTATTTTACCTTTGGTAGAAAGTGGTGTGATCAATGGAAGTCAAAAGGAAGTAAAAACAGGTAAGATCGTGACTTGCTTTGCTGTAGGCTCACAAAAGTTGTATGATTTTATGGATAATAATCCGTTAGTCCACATGAAAGAGGCAGCATATACAAACGATACAGCCATTATAAGACGAAATCCTAAAGTCACCGCGATCAACTCCGCCATCGAAATTGATTTGACAGGTCAAGTTTGTGCTGATACTATTGGGCAAATGCAATTTTCTGGAGTGGGTGGTCAAATGGATTTTATTCGTGGAGCTTCGCTGTCTGAAGGCGGAAAAGCGATTATTGCTATGCCCTCGGTTACTAAAAAAGGAATTTCAAAAATCACCCCGTTTTTAAAGGAAGGTGCCGGAGTAACAACAACCCGTGCACACGTTCATTATATAGTAACAGAGTATGGTGTGGTGGATCTGTATGGTAAAAACTTAAAACAGAGAGCAAAAGCTTTGATATCAATTGCTCATCCTAATCATCGTGAGAGTCTAGAAAAAGCAGCTTTTAAACGTTTTAACTCTCACTAATTTTATCTTTGTATAAAGTTAAGTTTAACCAAAAAATAGTGAATTATGAGTCAAAAATTTAGCGATTTGATTGAAAGTGAAACTCCAGTTCTTGTTGATTTTTTCGCAGATTGGTGTGGACCTTGTAAAGTGCTTGCTCCTATCTTAAAAGAGGTAAAAAGTGAATTGGGGGATATTATCAAAATCATTACAATTGACGTTGATAAAAACGAAAAGCTAGCCGCAAAATATCAAGTGAGGGGAGTGCCAACTATGCTTATTTTTAAGGGCGGCGAACAAAAATGGAGACAGAGTGGAGTGCTACAAAAACAAGACATAGTTAATATCATTAAATCACATTCATAACTAAAAAAACACCTAATACCAAATTATAGGTTTAATTTGGTATTAGATTGAATTGGTTTCTTTCGAAGTATTTTAGAAGAGTCTACTTCGAAAGAAACCAATTCAATTTTCAAATCTTGAATTGGATGGTATTCTTGGTCAACAAGAATACCTTTTATGATAATTACAGTATTATCTTCTACAGCAGAACATCCTAAGACTAATAGGATTAAAATTATTGATAGCATTATTCTTTTCATACTTTAAAAAAAGTACTATTTAAGATACCTAAATCTTAAGAGTAAGCACAGGAAGTTCAGAATGATTAACTACATCTTCACCTACACTACCATTAAAAAAATGAGAAATTCCTTTTCGACCGTGTGTAGGAATAATGATGAGGTCGGCTTTTAAAGATCGTGCTCCATTTAGAATTCCTTCTCCCAGAGAATAATCATTATAAATCTCAATATTTTCAAAACTAATAGGGACTTCCACCTTATCCAGAAAGTTTTTTATATGATCTTGAATTTCAATAGTGCTATAAAATTTGTTTCCAGGTAAATTTATATACAAAAGTTGCATCTTAGCCTTAAAGCTGTCAACAAAAGCTTTTGCTGTTCGAAACGCCTCCATACTCTCAAAATTAAAATTTGATGCAAAGACAGCATTTTTAAAACTGATATCTTCTAATTCCTTCTTAATCACCATGACAGGCACTTCAGAAAAACGCACTACTTTTTCTGTATTGGAACCTACTATAATTTCTTCAAGGCCAGAAGCCCCACTAGACCCCATAACAACCATGTCGATGCCATTTTTTTCAACGACATTTCTTATAATTCTTGAGGTGGATCCTGGTTCTACGTGTTCTATAATTGAAATATTTTTGAGATAATTCTTGTCTAAAAATTCAGCAAATTTCTTATTGGCCATCTTCATGAAAAATAGTATTTGCTCATCATTAACGTTAAATTGCTCAGTACCGAAAAGCGATTCAGCTAACTCAATCACATGAAGAATATGGAGCTCAGCCTTGTTTTTTATGGCCAGCTTAGCTGCAACTTTTAGTGCATTTTCTGAGGGAATTGAAAAATCGATAGGAACTAATATCTTCTTCATGAATTTAGATTTTAACGGGTTATTGAAACTGCTTTATTAAAATGACTTACTAGAGAGCCTCAGTGTAAGCTCTGAAAGCTTCAACTCTATGGCATTAATTACAAACCTCAAAGCGAACTTAAAGTTAATATTTTTTTCCGAATCTTTAAAGTGAATTATGAAAACTTGAGGTGAATCGCGTAGACAATTCTGGGTTTTATAAAGCTTGTTTTAAGTAGAATATTAACTTTGAAAAAAAGGAATTATGCTAAAGTTAAAAGACGTTGTCTTAGTGATTATTCAATTTATAGGTCTCATAAGTTTTTTTCTAAATATCACCTGGTTTAAGATAGAGGTCTTAGAGCATTTTGTTTGGTTTTACATAGGTCTAGTTGGAGTAGTTCTAATCGTCATTGCCTTGCTTCAACTAAATATAAACTTATCTCCATTTCCTCCTCCAAAAGCAAATTCCAAATTAATAATCACCGGTGCTTTTAAATACATAAGGCACCCCATCTATTCGGGGATACTCCTATTTATGTTTAGCTTTTCTTTATGGCTTGGCGATGGGTTTAAACTGTGTATAAGCATAGTGACACTTTTACTTTTCTATTATAAATCTAGTTACGAAGAATCGCTTCTGGAGACTGCTTTTGAAGCTTATGGTGGATATAAAAAAAGGACAGGCCGGTTTTTACCAAAATTTTATAGACTAGTGTGATAAATGTTACTGAAAGTGAAGGCTCTAAATTTCAATTTTGTTTTTAATTATGGAAAAGTATAAAGACATATTTCTGAATTCCTTTAGTGGTTATTTCAATTATACCAAATTAAATTTATAATGTCGTATAAATAAATTGAATTATTTTTTGATTGATTGAAGTTAAAAATAATTAGCATAGCCTTAGTTACGGTAATTATTTTTGATAAAAAGCAGGCGAAAAAGAAATGATTTATTGCGACATTATAGGTTTAAATTGGTATTACTTAGTTAACGAAATTCAAAACCCTTCCTTGACTAATTATTTTTGGTGGCTAGTTGGCCTATCTCTTCTAGTCTTGTCTATGGAAATCATTAGTCCATGGAGGAAAAATCAGAAAATAATAAGAAACGGATTTTGGTTAGATCTCTTTTATGTGTTCTTCAATTTCTTCTTATTTTCTCTAATGGGTTACAATGCCGTTTCCAATATCGTCGTTGAGCTGTTTAATGATGTTTTAGGACTTATAGGCATAGAAAACCTTGTGGCTTTTCAAGTTCAGAATTTCCCTATTTGGTCTCAATTTCTTATCATATTTCTGTTGGCCGATTTTATTCAATGGAACATTCATATTCAGTTGCACAAGCAACCTTGGTTATGGAAATTTCATAAGGTGCACCATAGCGTAAAAGAAATGGGCTTTGCTGCACAATTTAGATTTCATTTTATGGAGACTGTTATTTATAAAGGAGTGCAGTATATTCTTTTGGCGTTAATAGGGTTTGGTATCCAAGAGTTTTTTATAGTCTACACGTTTGGATTTTTTGTAAGCCATCTTAACCATGCCAATGTGGGCTGGGACTATGGTCCACTGAGGTATATTTTTAATAACCCAAAGATGCACATCTGGCACCATTCCAAAGCATTACCAGAAAACCAACCTTACGGAATGAATTTTGGTTTATCGCTAAGCGTTTGGGATTATATATTTGGAACGGCACACGTTCCTGAAGACGGAAAACATATTGAACTTGGTTTTGAAAAGGATGAAGAGTATCCTCAAGATTTTTGGAATCAACTCAAAGAACCCTTTAAAGAATGAATTTATTTATTCATCAAATAAGGCTTTTACAATAGTTCGAATTCCCTTAAATATAAAATATCCTGCTGCACTACTTAGCAAGATTCCTCCTATAAGAATAGGCCAATAAAGAGGTTTGTCTTGATTGTTAAACGCACTGAAGATAACTGAAGGTCCAATAAAAATTAGGGGTATGGCTCCAGCCATAAATTTCACTCCTTTTGCTAACGTATCTTTATTGGTGCGTTTCATGTTCAATAGCTTTTCTAACACTTCCGTGTTGTTTTAGGAGTTCTATGGCTTTTTGATCAGAAATCCCTAAGGCTTTAGAAATTAGAGAGCTTCCACGTTGCTTCAGTTTATCATTACTCAATTGCATATCGACCATCTTATTGTCTTTTACTCTTCCGAGTTTTATCATCACAGAGGTGGATATCATATTCAAGGTTAGTTTTTGTGCAGTGCCTGCTTTCATTCTAGAACTTCCCGTTAAGAATTCAGGACCTACGATCACTTCGATAGGATAATCTGAAACTTTAGAAATATCTGTATTGGGGTTACAGACCATACAGCCTGTCGTTATATTTTCTAACAGGCATCTTCTTAGACCTCCAACAACGTATGGGGTGGATCCTGAAGCTGCGATTCCAACAACAACATCTGCCGAGTTAATGTTATGGGTTTGCAGGTCTTTCCAAGCTTGTTCGGTATCATCTTCAGCATGTTCAACTGCTTTTCTAATGGCTTGGTCTCCTCCAGCGATAATCCCGTTGACCATATCTGGTGAAACCCCAAATGTAGGTGGGCATTCACTAGCATCCAAGATGCCTAAGCGTCCACTGGTGCCCGCTCCAATATAGAAAAGTCTACCGCCTATCTTCAATTGTCCTACAATAACATCTACTAGCTTTTCAATGGATGGTATTTGCTTTTCAACGGCTAACGGAACACTCTGGTCCTCACTATTGATAGTTTTCAAAAGCTCTGAAGTTGACATCTTTTCTAGGTGTCTGTAGTTTGAATCTTGTTCGGTTATTTTTGAAAATGGTTTATTCATTCTTCAATGGTGTATAGGACTTCATTGACTTCTGACAAACTAAAGTAACCAAAAATTAATTCATCTTCATCTGCAGCATTGCTAATATTACCTCTAACAGTAGCAGGCTGAGTTTCAAAGGGTCCACCCGCACTTCCAGCTTGAGCTAATAGTATATTTAAAAAATTATAGTAAGCCTGAGAAACCCCGTGATTTTCTATGACGATATCCATTCCAGGCTCTAAATCTTCATCTGAATATAAACCGAAAATAGAATTTCCATCATTGAATTCATCATCGTAAATTTCGAATTCTGGGAAGGCCCTAAAAGGAACGAAAAACTTAAAGAGGTAGTAGTTTTCTACGTCTGCTGGATCTGTGTAAAATGCTTTCAGTTCAATGTCTTCACCACTAAATCCTCCTTCATTATTTTGTTGTATTGAGTCTATGGAAACAACGGGTTTTAAGGTCTCTTTAGCAGTATAGAGCTGGTTATCGACTTCTACAGATAAGGTATAATCCATATCGATTTCTGGTATAAAATTTTGAGTTCTATATTCACCTGGATTTTGTTCTTCAAAATTAAATGCAGTACCATTAGCATCGACCACTGTTATATTCGCATTACTAACAGTGACAGGTTCTTGTTCAAAAAAACCTCTTGTTCGGCTAAGTTTTATCGTTTGTTCTTCCCCTGTTGTTCCTTTCTTCCACTGCAAAGCAGCATCCACGACTAGTCTTGGTTGAGCTTCTTCTAGATTTATTTCCACAACATCTTCACAAGAGATAAGAAGAAGGGCTAGGCACAGAAATGTTAGTATATTTTTCATGCTCAAAATTTAAAATTATAACTCACAGAGGGTACTATCCCAAAAATTGAAAATCTTACGGCTTCATTTTGACCCGAGGTGGGGTTTTGCTCAAAATTCAATGAAGCGGCATTCCTTCTATTGTACACATTATAAATACCAAAATTCCAGGAGGTAGACCAATTTTTGTTTTGCCGCTCAGGGGTGTAAGTTGCAGAGATATCTAATCTGTGAAAACTGGGTAACCTATTTAAATTCCTGCCTTCAAAAACAGGAATGTTGAGATCTTGAAATTCAAATTGTCCCACTGGAAAATTAACAGGTCGCCCTGTTTGAAGTACAAAATTGGCATTTAACTGCCACTTGGGGTTAAGTTCATAACTGCTAGTCAATGAAATGTCATGTGTTTTATCGAATCCATTCAAATACCAATTTCCGTTATTTACACCGATTTCATCAGGGGTTCTTCCTGGGGTTCTTTGCTCGCTTCTGGATAAAGTATAAGATAGCCAACCCGTAAGTCTACCCGTATTTTTCTTTAGATAAAATTCCAATCCATAGGCTCTTGACTCACCATTTAGAATAGAGCGCTCTATAGCATCATTGGCTATTAAATTGGCACCATCTATATAGTCAATTCTGTTGGCAATGCTTTTATAAAATAGTTCAGTTTCAAAGGTAAAAGGTGAGTTTTCAAAATCTTTAAAAAACCCTAAAGCATATTGATCTAATTTTTGTGGCTTCACATAAGCTCCGCTGGGAGTCCACACGTCAAACGGAGTGGGAGAGGACGTATTGGAAAGCAGATGTAAATTCTGAACCATACGATTATAGCTCGCCTTTATAGAGGTATAATCGTCTAGGGCGTAAGAAATCCCTAGGCGAGGTTCAAAATTGATAAAACTTTCACTGATGGATGAGGTATTGCCTTCTCGTGTATCTATGGGTTGAGCTTCTACATAGATATCTCGAGTTTCGTCATATAGCAATGGATTATCGTTGGCATATACATCTATGGTCTCATCCTCCATTCTTAAAAACGCACTGACCCTCAATCCGTATTGAATATTGACATTATCGGTTAAAGATTGATTCACAGAAATAAAGGCGGCATTGTCGAAGGCATATTTATTATCTAAATCTCTAGAGTTGATACCAGAGTCTGCGCTGGTAGGTACAATTTCTCCTGGATCGATGGTGTACTGAATGCTGCTCAATCCATAAGTTAGACTCAATTCTGAATTGATCTCGTGATTGATCTTATAGCTTAAATCGAAATTGGATATGCTATTTTGAAAATTAAATCCTACTAAAGATAGATCCAATTCATAATTATATCGACTAAAAGAGAAGTTTAATTTTGAATTTATAGTATCATTAAATTCATGTCTCCAGTCTAAAATTCCAAAAGCATTACCGTAGATGTTGGTAAAACTATCGTTGATATTGACATAATCACTTCCGTAATACCCTGAAAAACTCAGCGTGTTTTTATCATCAATATTGAAATTTAATTTGGTGTTTAAATCGTAGAAATAGGCAGAATTTTGGTTGTCTGCTAATTTTAGAAATAAATGTGCGTAAGTCCCCCGACCACTTATTAGAAATGAACTTTTATCTTTTTGTATAGGGCCTTCTAAAGTTAATTTACTAGAAATAATACCAATACCACCCTCGCCTTTTAAAGACTGGCTATTTCCTGTTTTTTGCTGAATATCCAGTACAGAAGAAACTCTTCCACCATAATTAGACGGAATACCTCCTTTGTAGAGTTTTAGATTTTTGATTGCATCTGGGTTAAAAATGGAGAAGAAGCCAAATAAATGAGAGGAATTATAAATAAGAGCATCATCAATAAGAATTAAGTTTTGATCTGTAGATCCACCCCTTACATTAAACCCTGAAGCCCCTTCACCTGCATTAGAAACGCCTGGCAATAGGAGTAGAGATTGGATGACATCTACTTCTCCAAAAACCACAGGTATTTTTTTAATACTAGACGCATCGAGTTTACTTACACTCATTTCTGGATCTCTAATATTGATACCTTCAATATTATCTGTGATTAAAATTTCATCGAGGCTTTCAGTTTTAGAAAGGAGGGTCAAATCTATGATTTTGTCACTGGTCAATTTCAGCTCCATTTCGATATTTTGGAAGCCCACATAAGAGACTTTCAGTCTATAAGTCCCTTTTGCAAGTTGAAGTGAGTAGTCTCCATTTTGATCTGAAACTACTCCTCTATTTGGATTAATGATCTGGACAGTTGCTCCAAAAACTGGTAAACCAGCATCATCGGTCACTTTACCAGATAACTTATAGCCTTGGCTAAATAAAAATTGGGTAATGAAAAGCGTAAAAAATAGTATGGAAGGCTTGATAGTTTTTTTTTAGCCAAATATATTTAACCTATTTGTCTTAAACTCATTTTAACTTTTAAATAAAACCAAAAACTTTTATCTTAAAGTATCAGCGTTTTCTAGATAGGGTAAGACCGTCTCTAATGGGAAGCAAAACAGTTTCTAGTCTTGGATCGTCCTTTAAAACTTTATTGTAGGCCAATAAGGCTTTGGTATCTTCGTCTTTTGGATGCAGGGTTTCAATAACTTTACCACTCCAAAGTACATTATCGGATAAGAGTAAGCCTCCTGGTTTTAACTTATCAATAATCAGTTCAAAATACGTTGGATAGGACTTTTTATCTGCATCCATAAAGATCAAATCAAACTGCATATTCATCTTCGGAATGATACCTCTGGCATCTCCTGTGTATTGAATAATTTGAGGACCGAAACCACTTATATCAAAATACTTACGTTGTAAGTCGTATAATTCTTCATTGCGATCTACGGTGTGGATTTTTCCTTCTTTTGAAAGACCTTCTGCTAGACTTAAAGCTGAGTAACCTGTGTAAGTTCCAATTTCTAATACTGATGTTGGTTGGATTAATTTTGAAATTAAACTCAATAAACGGCCTTGGAAATGGCCGCTTAACATTCTAGGTTGTAAGACTTTCTGCCAGGTTTCTTTGGTTAACTGCTGAAGTAATTTAGGTTCCAGTTCTGTATGGGATTCCGCATACGCTTGGAGCTCTGATGGGATGAAATCCATTAACTTATTATTTTTTTGACTAACTTTTCTTTTTCAGCTTCATCATCCCCAAATAGCCATTGTAAGACATTATCCGACCAGATTTCATTTTTTTCAGATTCAGTGATAATCTTTTCGTTCAAGGCCAGATCTAAGATTTTGCCAGGATAAGAAGATTGAGGTTCACTCTCCATTTCACCCAAAGGATATGGATCGTCCAAGCCTGCCAAAATTTGAGAACTGTTTTGATTTTCTAACAATAACTTTAAAGATCTGGTATCATGAACCAGCGTGTCAAAAAAGATATTTTTATGCCCTACCGACTTTCTTGGGTGGACTTTACCTTCAAACAAATCTGGTCGACCATCAAAGCCTTGAATTCGTCTTCCTAAATTGATTTGTGCCAATTGCCCACCATGAGCAAAACAGACCCGCATATTGGGGTATTTGTCGGGATATCCATTTAGGGTTAAGAAATGGTAAGCGTCTGCACATTGAGCCAACATCCAGATAAGATGAAAACGCCAAGAGGTATTTTCCAACTTGATGAATTTTTCACCATCGTAAGGATGAATCTCAACAGCTAGATTATATTTACTCGCCAGTTCAAAAATAGGTTCGTTTTCTTCATCAAAAATACATCGCCAGGTCCCAATGGTGTCCATGTAATGAGTGGGAAGGCATAGCAATTTTAAACCTAGCTCCTCTACGCACCGTTCTATTTCCCACAAAGCTCCATTTACAAAGCCTGGGTGAACCACAAAGCCGCAGGTGAATTTCTCTGGATGATTTTGTTGAACTTTAGCATTAAAATCATTTTGAAAGCGCAAAGCTTTCTTCATTTCCTCTACACGTAAGCCATTGCCATAAAGTTGAGACAAATTTAGAACTACTGCATGATCAATCTTGTAACGCTCCATCCATTCTAGTTTTTCTTTTAAGAAAAAACTAGAATCGGTGACGGGACGTTTCCACCCTTTCTGCAGCATGAATTTTCTATCCTCATCTATCCAAAAAATTTCTTTTTCCCTCATAAAATCAGGGATCTCTTCAGGATAGGGAAGTAGGTGAGAATGTCCGTTTATTCTAAGATTTCTTTTCGTCATCACTTTTGGTTTAAACAAACTGAGCTATAACCTTTATAAAAAAGAAATGCTCAGTCTTTCGGTAGAACTACCGCAATCTAATTATAAATTAAAGTATTTTACCCTTAACAAGCTTACTAAAATTAAGGTTTATTTTGACTTCGTAGGACTAGTTCAATCTGAGTAATAGCAAAAAAGAAATCAGACTTCAAATAAGAGTTCCCCCTCTAAAACCTGTTGACTTACTTTTTGAATCAGTGTAAGCTGGTCTCTTAAACTTTGATCTCCATTCAATTTATGGTGCTTTAAGAGTCCCAAAATGGCTTTATCCTGAGCGCGGCCTTTGTCCATAGCCTCTTTGTAGGAGACTTCTTCACTAAAGGTAACTAGAGAATATTTAGAAAAATACTCCTTAGGAAATTCTTTTTCTAGAGCCAGTTCAAGCTTTCGCTTTTCCAAAAATAAATCTTGAGCCGTGTGGGATTTCATTTCATGAAAATTATCCAAAGCCAAGTCAGCAATGGCATCTGCATTTGGTTTTCTAGAGTCACTAAACGCCTTAAAAGCAGCTTTTAAATCGAAATTGGTTTCCTGTAAAATATCATCAAATTCCACAACATCTTCAAAAGAGGCATTCATACCTTGACCGTAAAACGGAACAATTGCATGAGAGGCATCTCCCATAAGAAGTGCTTTTCCATAAGTCCACGGATCACACCTCACTGTACCTAAAGGCGCCGTAGGATTTTCAAAAAATTCAGTCCCCAAATTGGGCATCAAAGCCAGGGCGTCTGGGTAGTCGGTTTTGAAGTAGTCTTCAACGCTTTCTGCAGTGGTTAAGGAATTAAAATTATTCAGCCCACCTTCATAAGCCAAGAATAAGGTGACTGTGAAGCTCTTGTCTTGGTTAGGTAAGGCAATCAACATATTTTCTCCTCTTGGCCAAATGTGCAATGCTCCTTTTTCTGCAGCATACTCACTTTCAGCACTGGGAGGAAACGTCAATTCTTTATAGCCATGAGTCAAGAAATCTTGAGAATGACTGAACAAGAAACCTCGTTCTTTTTCCATTTGCTGCCTCACGACAGAGCCAGCACCATCAGTACCAAAAATCACATCTGCTTCTATGGTATATTCTGAATTGGAATCCGCTGTCTTAAAACTCGCGTGGGCCTGCTTCAAGTCTACATGAACACAAGAGTGATTGAATTTAAGATCAACATTTTTGAAGGTATCCAACTCATCCAATAGAATTTTATTGAGACCGCTTCTGGAAATGGAGTTGATATACTCTCCATCTCTTCCGCTGTATTTTGAAAGCTGAGTATGGCCTTCTTTATCGTGAAGCATACGTCCTAACATAGGAATGCAATAGGCTTCAATTTTATGTTCCAAGCCTACCCGTTTTATACCTTTTAGGCCCCTATTTGAAAGGGCTAAGTTGATAGAGCGACCTGCAGATAAAGCGACAGTTCTCATGTCTTCTCGTTTTTCGACTAAAGTCACTTGGTAGCCATGTTGAGCAAGGCGAAGAGCTAGCAGCGATCCGCAAAGACCGGCACCTATAATAAGTACAGATTCAGTTTTAAGCATATAAGCAGTTTTTTAAAATTTGTACAAAGGTGAATACATCCGTATAAGAATTATAGAGTGGAGCAGGAGCGATCCGGATCACATCAGGTTCTCTCCAGTCTGCCACCACACCTTTGTCCATCAATTGATGGAATAGTGATTTATTAGCATTTTTGACTTGTATAGACAATTGGCAACCTCTTTCCTCAGGAGATCTTGGGGTTAAAATTGAAATCTCCTCCATGTCTAAATCATCGATGAGAAATTCCAGAAAACCAGTTAAAAGCACAGATTTTTTTCTGATGTTGTCAAAGCCTGCTTTCTCAAAAAGATCCAAAGATGATCGAGTCCCTGCTAAAGATAGAATTGGCGGATTGCTCAATTGCCATCCGTCAGCGGTTGGAATAGGGTCGAAGTCTACCCGCATATTAAACCGCGAGTCTTTGTTATGTCCCCACCATCCTACGAAGCGATTGATATGCTCATCGGCAATATGCTTCTCATGTATAAAACAACCGCCTAAACTCCCAGGCCCAGAGTTGAGGTATTTATAGGTACACCACACGGCAAAGTCGGCACCAATGTCGTGCAAATTGGGTTGGATGTTTCCAGCTCCGTGCGCCAAGTCAAAACCAACGGTGATATCCTTTGTTTTCGACACCTCTGTAATTCGTTTTAAATCATAAGATTGACCAGAATAATAATTGGTACTGCCTATCATCACCAAAGCAACCTCATCGCCGTGTTCCTCGATAATTTGTTCAAAATCTTCTGTTCTGCAGAGATGCTCACCAGGTCTCGGTTTCCATAATAGCAGTCCCTCTTTAGGATCTATATTATGAAATTTCAATTGAGATTCTACGGCATATATGTCAGACGGAAAAGCATCGCTTTCTATGACGATCTTAAACCTTTTGGGAGTAGGCTTATAAAAAGAAACCATCATGAGGTGTAAGTTCACCGTGAGGGTATTCATAATGACCACTTCTTGGGGTTGAGCACCAACTATTTTAGCCATTGATCCAGCGAGGTCCTCATTAGAAGTCATCCACGGATGTGTTGCATCGCTATGACCTTCTACGCCTAGATTTGCCCAATCTTGTAATTCTTGTTGAATAAAAGCAGAGGTTTGTTTAGGTTGGAGTCCTAGCGAATTCCCACACAAATAAACTTTTGTAGACCCATCTTTTGCCTTAGGAAAAAGAAACTCAGATCGATAGGCTCTCAGGGGATCAGCCTCGTCTAGTTGTTCTGCAAATACTTTAGTGTTTAGATATTTCATATATTAATTAACACTGATGTTTGTAAAATACAATCTAAAATTGCCGTCTTTGGTCTTATGATTTTTGGCCAATTGTAAACCTTTAAAATCTTCGTAATCTTCCCAGGTAGTCACCAATACTGGTTTTTTACTCCCATTTGGAATATAAGACCACTCTTGAATTCTCATGGCATCATCCAAATAGATTTTATAGGTATCTCCTGGTGTGTAGCCTGCTGCCTCTGAATACATTACCGTGACTTCTGTTAATTTTTCTTTAGAAATAGGAGCTTCTACATTTTCTTGAGTTTTGAAATCAAAATTTTCATCCCAAACCAACTGAAATGGAAAGACTAGCCAATATTTATCATTGATAAAAGCTTGATCTATCGACTTTAATTCTTCCGTTATTTCACTTCTTTTGTATGTGGCAGTTGTGTCTTTGGTCGTCATACTCACTTGGTCGGTTTTTGGATTCCATTCCCAAGACCGTTCAGAGTGGTTTTCTCCAGCATCTACGTTAAAGGTATATTTAAAAGTCTCTACATTCGACCAGTTGCTATAGCCATTGGCATTGGCAATTTCTTCAAGTAAACTAGACTCTTCCATTGAGGTTTCACCAGTTTCTGGGGAAGACTGATTTTCTTCTTTTTTATCTTTCTGAGATTGGCAGCTCCAAAGGACTACCGATAATAGAATAAATGTAAAGATTTTCATGGTTTGTTTTTTACAAAGTTAAACTTTTCAATGAGCCTCTACAAATTATGTCTTTTGGAAGTCTTATTTATTAACATTTGTAGGATGTAAAAGCACAGGACTTCCTAAAGACTTTTCCATAAACTCAGTTATATCCCTAAAAAACGTCAATCTCTAGGGTTTTTCACCGACAGTTATAAAATCCACTAACCAAGACCAATCATCGCACTCCCTTTCAAGAAGCGACTACACGGATTAAATTCAATATTAGTAGTTCTATAGAAGAATATTAGCTGACATGGGAAAGCAATCAATCCCACCTTCATCTAAACTTTTAAAAATATCAAATGAGTAGAACAACACCTGTTTTTAGTTTAGGGTCTGTTTTGAAATAAAAGGCCTGAATTACACGAGGTTATTTTGTTTGGCAGTATGGCGGAAAACACAGACATCCCCGATAGCTGTCGGGGATGTCTGTGTTTTATATTTTCAACGTAGCTGACGAGCAAAAGAACAAGTAGAAATAGGTAGGTTATTTCATCACAGACCCTTAGTTCACTACTCTTAGTTATTTATATAAATTGGCGATTCCGACTTTTCTATGAGTTCTCCTATCGGTTCTGCAAAAAGCCCCTTACTTTTTAGAATCGATTCAACTTTTTTAGAAGCCTCTTTTTTGACAGCAATTAATAATCCTCCACTGGTTTGTGGATCACATAAGATATGTCGTTGCTTTTCATCTTCGATATTAAGCTTGTGACCGTAACTTTCCCAATTTCTCAGCGTTCCACCGGGGATGCATTTTTTGTCTAGATAGCCATGAATCTCTTCGAAAATTGGCACTTTATCATAATTAACAATGGCAGATACATCACTAGCTTCACACACTTCAAGTAAATGTCCCATAAGTCCAAACCCAGTGACATCGGTTAGAGCTGTTACTTCGTTAATCTCTGAAAGATCCATTCCAACATCATTTAGAACCATCATCGAGTTGGCAGCAATATCTTTATGGTCCTCCTCTAGAACACCTTTCTTTTGTGCTGTAGCCAAAACACCAATACCTAGAGGTTTGGTTAGATAAAGAATGCTTCCTGCCTCTGCTTTATCATTTCGCTTTAAATTAGAAATGGTGACCGACCCTGTAACTGCAAGCCCAAAAATAGGTTCTGGATTATCAATACTATGGCCACCTGCAAGCAATATTCCTGCATCAGAACAGGCTTTTCTTCCACCTTCCATTACTTGAGCAGCAACTTCAGGAGCTATTTTATCAATGGGCCATCCTAGAATTGCAATCGCCATTAATGGCTTTCCTCCCATGGCATATACATCGCTTATAGAGTTGGTGGCCGCTATTCTTCCAAAAGTAAAAGGGTCGTCCACAATGGGCATGAAAAAATCTGTGGTACTTATAATACCAATTCCACTTCCCATATCGTATACCGCAGCATCGTCTCTAGTATCGTTACCCACTAGAAGACGTGAATCTTCAACTTGAGGAGAGCTAGACGCTAATATGGTAGTTAATACCTTAGGTGATATTTTACAGCCACAGCCTGCACCATGACTAAAACTTGTTAATTTAATACCTTCGTTCATTTATTTAATTTGTTAAGCTCATTAAAAAATTTGCTATTTCATTAGGGTTCACTGTCGGAATCTCAAATTTTAAAATTGAAGATTCTTCACGCTTTTGTAATCCTCCTAAGTAAGCTTTGTCGTAATAAAAAAGTGTGATCTCTACAACTTTATAATAATCTCTGCTTTCAAGTGCCTCTAAGGCGAATTTGGCTTTATCGTATCCAAGCCTTTTAGTTATTTTACTAATGGCCTCTTGTAATTTATCATGGGTTAAACCTGCATACGTATCCACAAGGTGTTTTGTTCTTTCCTGAAAAGGAACATCTAAAAAATAGACAGGCATAGTTCTTATTTTAAGATAAAATGCATCAGGAATTATCACCTTTCCTATGGACTTACTTTCATCTTCAACCCATATTGGTAGCTTAGGATTTAAACCTTGTACTACTGAAAACAGATTATTTTGAAATTGCTCTGTAGTTGGTTGAGGTGGAAGGTCTATACCTCCAAAAGCAGAACCTCTATGGTTGGCTAGCCCTTCTAAGTCGATTATCTGTTGTCCTTTCTGTTCTAAAGAGTGTAGTATTTCAGTTTTTCCAGAACCGGTATACCCACTTAAAATCTTGAGGTTTAACGGGTGTTCAAAAAATTGGAGCACATAATTTCTAAAAGCTTTGTATCCTTTTTCAATAACATACACCTTTTCAAAATTATTATCGATAAGATGATCGGCAAAAGCATTACTTCTCATTCCTCCACGCCAACAATGTATCACAACTTCCTTTTCAGGGGCGATCTCAATAGACTTGCTTATAAAATCATTTAGTTTGGGTTTTACAAATTCATACCCAATTTCAAACGCCTTTTCTTTTGACTGCTTTTTATAGGCCGTGCCGACTACGGCGCGTTCTTCATCAGTAAATAATTCAAGATTATTAGCATTGGGAATATGTCCTTTCTCAAATTCTCCAGGGGATCTGACATCGATAATTGGTACATGCTTTAGATTTTGAAAGTAGAAGTCTACGGTAATAATTTGTTTCATCTTAACATCTATATAAAGTATTAAAAGTAAACTCACAACATAACATTGGCTGTTATATTTAGATGAGTATACTCAATAGTTTTTTAATTAACAGAATAGTCTTAGCAGTAGAATTAATATGGTTTTAATGGAACAAAAGTACAGCTAATCTATTAGTTATTTAAACCACTTAACATTAATATCTATAAATACTGTACAACAATTGTATACTTATTATTCATCCATTTTGTTTAAGTATTGTGTGGGTTTAATATATCTTAGGTATTGAATCTCACCAGTTGTATTTTTAAAAAAGGAAATATAAACGACCTTTAGTTGAACTTTCTAAAA
>NZ_PJBS01000120.1 GCF_002836055.1 Psychroflexus sp. MES1-P1E | reverse complement strand
TCGAGCACGAATTAGTAAAATAGGAAATCAAAAGCTGCGAAATTTATTATTTATGTGCAGTTTTAATGCTTGTAAATACAACAAGGCTTGTAGAGAAATTTATGAGCGAATAGTAGCAAAAGGTAAGAGTAAAAAATTAGCATTAATAGCGGTGTGTAATAAGCTATTAAAACAGGCATTTGCCATAGCAAAATCAGGATTAATATATGATGACACCTATAGAAGTACTTTGGAGAAAAATTAATGAGATTTTACTTGTTTTTTACCACAGTACTTTGTTACCCAACGTATTTTCACTATTTCATTTCGTATGTTAATAAGAATATTCAATTTATCAGAGTATAATGTTTTTAATTAGTTTAATAAAATGGTTTTAACCAACAAAAGATGTCCTAAGTGGCGGTCAAAATAAAAAGATATTTAAGAAAAAGCTCTTGTTTTATTAACTCTTGTCATATCAAAAAGGTGGTAATATTGTTTCGAAAATTTTTACCAATTGGGACTTCAGTTTTTCCAATTTCAATATCATTTTTTGTGTATGCAGTAATTTTATCCCTATTGATGATATATGAACGATGTACTCTTATAAACCTTTCATCTAACTTTTCTTCAAAAGCTGATATACTCGATTTAATAATATGTCCTTTTTTCTCTAAATGTATTTTAACATAGTCTTTTAAACTTTCTATATATAAAATAGAATCCAAATGCACTTTTACCTGTTTTCTATCTTCTCTTACATAAATAAAAGCTTCTTTGTTTTCTAGAACAGGAATCTTAATTGGATCGGAAACATTTCCTCTTTGCAAAGTCTTAAACTTTTCTATGGCATTAAAAAAACGCTGAAAGGTTATAGGCTTTAAAATATAATCAACTGCATTTAACTCAAACCCTTCAATAGCATAATCTCTATAGGCTGTAGTAAAAATAACTTTAGGCTTCTGTATTAGGTTTTTAAAAAAATCGGTGCCTTTTAAAACTGGCATCTCAATATCTAAAAACAGTAAATCTATCGTTTCTTCTTGAAGTATCTTACTAGCCTCAATTGCACTACCGCAAGAAGCAATCAATTCAAAATCATCCAATTGAGACAAATGTGTTTTTATAAGTCCTCTCGCTAACTTTTCATCATCAACTATTAAACATTTGTATCTCATTTTACAGGCAATTTTAAACGTACGTTAAAGCAATTGGTTTCTTCTTTAAGATCTAAAGAATAGTTGTCTAAATATAATAATTCTAGCTGTTTTTTTACGTTGGTTAATCCAATGGTTTCTTTATTCGCTGATGCTATGTTTTTTGCTATAGAATTTGTAATGTCAAACTGAATAAAGGTTTCTTCTATAGATATCTTTATATGTATATACGCCTTTATTAATTCTTGAGAAACGCCATGTTTAAAAGCGTTTTCTATAAAGGTTAAAAGAATTAATGGTGCAATTCTAACATCGGGTTCCACATTTTTATTAAAACTAATAGCTACACGTTCATCATATCTAACTTTTTCCAGAGCAAGGTAGTTTTCTATGAGTTCAATTTCCTTTTTCAAGGATACATATTTGTCATTACAACCATACAACATATAATCTAACATCTCCGAAAGTTTTGCAATTACCTCAGGTGCTTCATCAGATTTATTTATGGATAAAGCATATAAATTGTTAAGGGTATTAAACAAAAAATGTGGATTTAATTGATGCTTTAATACTGATAATTCTGTGGATTTTTTTTGTTCGTTGAGCTGTAAATAGGTTTGCTTTTCTTTATAAAATTTAGCTATAACTAATAATATTGTAGGTGTTAACATTATTGCAGACTTCCCTAAAAAAATACGAAGATTCAATAATTTCTTCCAAAATATTTTATTAGAATCATATATAGAATTATCATCTGCTTCGAAATATTTAGGAAAATGATAATATTCGTGAAGCCCTACAAAAACAACAAATACAACAGCTAATAACAACAATAAACTCATCGCAAATTGAATATTCTTTTTCGGTGTCAAAAAGCGTGGTATTAAAAAACATAAACAAGTGTAGGCTACAATAACTTGGCATAAAACATAAATAGCATAACGCTCTATAATTTCTTGATAACTGCTATAATAATCCATATTTACAGTACCAATAAAATAAGTGTAAACACCAAGCCAAAACAAAAAATGTTTGACTGTTGGAATACTAAAAAATGTCGATGCCTTTTTTAAACTATTCATATGCGTACTAAAATACAATTTTAATGAAGAAGTAAATTAAAAGTAGCTCAAAACTGGTTTTTTGTAGATAAAAGTAGAAATCTTATAGACAAAACTTCGCTTCTTTCAAATACAACTTTCCAAACGTAAAAATGACCTATTAGTCTACTTTCTAAAATTACAATGTATACTTAAGATAGTTTTGTTTACTGTTTATAAAATATCAACACCTTGTTAAACTTTTTAATTTAAATAAATGAAAAGAATTGTAATTCTTATACTATTATTTTTTGTGATACTCCATGTTCAGGCTCAATCTGAATTAGAGTCAAGTAAAATAGTTTTTAGTAACAGTAGTATTCAATTAGATGGAGAACTGAACGAACCAATATGGGGTGATTTAATTCCTGAAGGTGGATTTCTTAATTATATACCAAATAATGGAGATTTGGCTTCTAATAAAACGGAGGTAAAAATGTTTCATAACGGAAAAAACTTATTTATAAGTGCTGTGTATTATGATACAGTTCCTGATGTTCAAATTGGATCCTTAAAACGTGACGATATTGGGACATCTGGAGCAGATAGCGATTCATTTTCTATAATTCTAGACACCTATAATCAACAACAATCGGGATATTTCTTTATTGTTAATATGGGCGGAGCATTAATAGATGCATTAGTAGCTAGACGTGGAGACGGTTTTAGAATAAATACTAGTTGGAATACTTTATGGGACGCTAAAGCTTCTGTAAAAGGGAATCTAAAAATATTCGAAATAAAAATTCCTCTAAAGGCATTAAGTTACAAAGCAGATACCCTAGAATGGGGAGTTATGTTTCACACAAGAAATATTAAATTAAATGAGTGGACAACCAATACGCCAATAGATCGTAATTATAAACAATTCGATTTACGATTTACTAAAGTCTTTCAGGTAGGAAACCTTTCAGAAAACAAATCATCTCGATTTACTGTAACGCCTTCTGTTACTATGAACTATTCAGAAGATGTTGCTAATGATATTAAAGATACCATGGTAAAACCAAGTGTAGATGTACAATTTAATGTAAGCTCTTCCTTAAAAGTTGATGCCACAATAAATCCAGATTTTTCACAGATAGATGTCGATAGACAGGTAACCAATTTAAGTCGTTTCTCAGTATTTTTTCCTGAACGACGTAATTTCTTTTTAGAGAATAGCGATCTTTTTACAAACCTTGGTGTTGATGACGTGAACCCTTTTTATTCCCGACGTATTGGTTCAGATAGCGATATATCCTTCGGATTAAAATTATCTGGAAACATTGCTGAGAAAACACGTTTGGGTATACTGAACGTAGCAACAAAAGCAAAAGATGATAATCCTGCACAGAATTATGGCGCTTTGGTAGTGCAACATGAATTGTCCAAATCTTTTACAGCAACTGGGTTTCTTATTAATAGACAGGAAACAGATGGTTTTTCTTTTTTAGATGGTTATAATAGAGTGACTGGGCTTAACGTAAACTATCAATCACAAAATAATAAGTGGACTGGACATGCAAATTTTGCTAACAGCGCTACTAGCGATATTTCTGGAGACACTAATTTTTACAATGTAGGCGTTTGGTTCAATAACATAAATGCATCAGGTTATTTGGGAATTAAAAAAGTAGAAAAAAATTATATTACCGATGTTGGTTTTGTTCCACGTTTATATAATTATGATGCTATTTCAGAAAGCATTATAAGAGAAGGATACACACAAGCCAGAGGTCGTATTTCTTTGACTAAATTTTATAAGGATTCTAAAACTATCGATAATCATAGCTATCTTAATCTATCAAACAATACGTATTGGGACGATCAAGGTGATGTTACACAAGCATCTGTAGTATTAAATAATGATTTAGTATTTAAAGACCAGTCATTTTTGTATGGAGGAATGAGATACGAATATGTAAACTTGAAGTATGCGTTTGATCCGTTAAATAATGGAAATGCTATTATAGCCGACAAGTACAGGTATATAGATGCTGGTTTAGGGTATTCTTCAGCTGATAGTAAAAAGTTTCAATATGGTGGTAATCTTAGTTATGGGAGCTATTATAGTGGACATAAAAGCCAAGTTAGTCTTAATGCTCAATATAGATTAATGCCTTTAGCGCGTTTACAAATTCGATACGAACGAAATGGTATAGATTTAAAAGAATTAGGAAGTGAAACGTTTCATTTAGCACGCTTTACAGGTGAAATTTTCTTTTCTAATAGGTTAAATTGGACTACTTATATACAGTACAATACACAATTTGATAATTTTAATGTCAATAGCCGTTTGCAATGGGAATACAAACCATTATCTTATATCTATTTGGTGATTTCAGATAATTATAATCAAGATATCGTACGTAAAAATTGGGGCGTAGCTTTTAAAATGAATTATAGATTTGATTTTTAAGGATTGATATTTCAGGGAAGTACAAATTTCAAATGTTGGGTAACGTTTATGTATAAGAATAGTTGCGGGTTTGCGTGCGAGGATTTTCCGAAGGAAAATCAGACGTAATAAACTTGCAACGACCTTTGGTTAAGACTAAAATTGAGCAATTATTTTTATATATTGTTGGCATTAGTTTTTATTCATTTCGATAAACATTCGGATTGAATTTTTCCATATAAACTTCAGGTTTCGGTAGTTTTGTAAATCCGTATTTTTCGTAAAGCCATTCCGCTGTACTTGTCAATAAAATCCAACGTCTTAAATTTTGTAATTCTTTATGATCCATAATTACTTCCATAAGCCATTTACTTAATCCAAGTCCTCGATAATCTTTTAAAATAAAAATGTCTCCTAAATATGCGATTGTAGAAAAATCCGAAATGACTCTTGCATATCCAATTAGTTTTTTCTCAAAATAAATACCGAAATTCAATGAATTGTTAATTGATTTTTCAACCTTTTCATAGGATATTCCGTCACTCCAACCAGACTCGTGTGTCAAAAAATCGTAAATCAATGAAATATCCAACTTTCTTTTGTCGGTTGAAATCATATATTCATTTTTGTGTTTTTCTATTATCTCCAATTTGAGTTTAGTTTTTCAAATGTATTGTCCTGAACGGTTTGTATATGAAAAGTAGCGGATTTTTAAGCACTTACTTTTCGGATTATTGCTGATTTTAAATTTATAGAATTTATTTTCGTTTAAGCATTTAAACAGCTATTTTTTATATACCGTGTTACAACCAGTTTTTATTTTGAGTCTCATCAGATATTTAATTCTAATTCAACTGCAAAGCAACATTCCATAAATCAAAATCACCACTATAATACTGCAGTGAATTACCACAGTGAACAATCACAGTTTCTTTATGAGGGATAATATAAATATTCTGTCCAAGATTTCCATTTGCATAGAAATTGAAAGTACCGTCTTTATTTACATGACCCCACCACTGGTAATTATAGTAAATTCTTTTGTCGCTTCTCCCAAACCATCTTGGATAAATATCACGGGAAATGGATTTGTTTTCTTGGGTAGATTCCTGAATCCAATCTTTTGATATAATCTGATTGCCATACCAACTTCCTTCATTGAGCATAAGCTGACCAAAACGAGCATAATCAATCGCTCGGGCAATCAAACGACTTGGCATATATTCAAAATTTGATTCTTTGCTATCTATGGAGAAAAGCGCATCATATTCCATTATTCTTGACCACAATTTCTGCTCCAAATAATTGGATACAGTTACGGTAGTAGCTCTTTCAAGAATCAAACCCAAATAGCTTGTATTGTAATTAGAATATTGAAAATCTTTTCCTGGTTCAGATAAAATCTCTACATTTTCAAGTAGCAACTTTCGAACATTAGGGTGATAATAGCCAACTGCTTCATCATGCCAAGGAGAATGAATATTAGTGAAAGGTATGAGGCTTGTATTGTATTCAAGTCCAGAACGCATTTCAAGTAAATCTTTGATGGCAATTTTTTTAAAGCGTTGATCACGCTCCAAAAGTTCAGGAATATAATTTGTTATTGGATCTTCTATACTTTTGATTAGACCATCATCAATAGCAGCTCCTATTAAAAACGATATAAACGACTTTGCCATAGATTGAGAGTGGAAATAGGAATCTCTACCAAAACCATTAAAATATTTCTCATAAATGATCGTATCTTTTTTTATAACAATAAGGGCAGTAGTTTGAGATTCAATAGCCCACTCTTCAAAACTATTAAATCCAGTTTTAGTTACCAGTTCCTCAAATAGTGACTCAACATACTTCTCTTTAGGCTGAGAAATGAATGTATTGGAACTCTTCGCTCCCTGAATCTCGTGATTTTCAAAGTTCTTATAATCATAAACATCTGCGACATTCATTGTTATAAGTCGATAAACATAGCTAGGTGTATATTGAATGGAAAGAAGTACCAAGAGGAATAGGACTAATGAAAATATTGTAAGAAATATAATTTTTAGTCTTTTTCTCATTTAAGTTTTTACTATTTGTAAATTGTTTCGCGTATTGGCTGTAACGTTGTTGTATATAGTTTGTTGCGTTTAGATAAGAACGAACCTTTCGTATTAAAACAGACCATAAATATATGAAAAAGCCAATGAATTAAGCACTTTGTAGCAATAAATTATATACGGCTTAAGTTAGCATTTTAATAAAAACATTAAATTAGACATATAAATTAGAAAGAACAAAAAAGGGGATTAAGGTTATTATACACGCAGAAGCTTAAGACTTGTTCAATCCCGAAGCCTCGGGATAAATCACCTCTCTTTTCTTTCGCAGTTTCGTACAGTTCTATGAGGCTTTTTAGACCTCAATTTTAAGTCGTTGAAACTCGCGTAGTATGTCCTTTCAAAAAATCATTTTTCTATGAATAAAGATATTAAATATTTTGGAATTGACATTAGCCACTTGGTATTCGATGTCACGGATTCTGATGGCAATTACTATCAGTTTAAAAACAATGTATCAGGCTTTAAAAAGTTTGTAAAGCTCTTAGATATTGATAACCATTGCGTGATGGAGGCAACAGGGTATTATCATTATCAACTGGCTTACCATTTACTAGAATCTAGTCTAAAAGT
>NZ_PJBS01000119.1 GCF_002836055.1 Psychroflexus sp. MES1-P1E | reverse complement strand
TATGGACAATGCTAACCTTGGTAGCGGTAACTTTTCTGTATTCTGAAGGTAGAAAAATTACAGCTGTTGCTGTTTATAAAAATGTATTTTTACTTCTTGTTTTTTATATCAATTACAGCTTATTAGTCCCTCATTTATTACTGCGAAAGAAAAGGGTCTTGTACTTGATTTTCACTTTTATACTTTTAATAATTTCTTGCGTTATCATTTATTATGTGTTCCCTTTTAAAGTAAACAGGAACCTGATCTTAAATAAACCTCCAAGGTTTATACCTATTATATTTTTTAATGCATTTTTTTTAATTATTAGTACAGGAATTCGTGTTTACGAGCAATGGGTAATATATGAAAGAATTCAAAAAGAGATCGAAGATCAAAAAAACAAAGCAGAATTAGAGGTTCTAAAAAACCAATTAAACCCGCATTTTTTATTTAATACGTTAAATAGTATTTATTCGCTTACGGTTAAAAAATCCAATGATGCACCAGAAGCGATAATTATGTTGTCGGAAATGATGCGATATATGCTCTATAAAGCGAATGATAATAGAGTGCTGTTGAAAGATGAATTGGAATTCATTGAAAACTATATAAAACTTCAGCGCATTAGAATAGCAAAAAATGAAAATGTAGTGTTTAATATAAGGGGGGCTATTTCCAAACAGAAAATAAGTCCACTACTTTTTATATCCTATATTGAAAATGCGTTTAAATATGGGACAGATTTTAGAGGAAACACCAATGTAAGTATAGCCCTTAGTGTGAAAGCTGATGCCTTACAATTTAAATGCATTAATTTAATAGGAAGTAGAAATATAGATGAAGGAAACTCTGGAATAGGAATGCAAAATTCAAAAGAGCGATTACAATTATTGTATCCAGAAAACCATTGGTTAACTACAACAGATAAAGACAATAAATTTATTGTTGATTTAAAACTAAAATTAGAATAATTAGAAATTTTTTATAGAAATCAGTTTACAATAAAAAATTACTGCAGACAACAAAAAAATAAATTACAGATGAAATGTGTAATAATAGATGATGAACCTTTGGCTGTTGATATCATTGAAACGTATGTTAATCAAATTGGAGGGATAGAAATTGTCGCTAAATGTAATAGTCCTTTAGAGGCCATTACCATCCTTAATAAGCATCAGGTTGATGTAGTGTTCTTGGATATAGAAATGCCCAATTTAACGGGTTTAGATTTGGTGAGAACTATAGAAAATATGCCACAATTTATTTTTACTACAGCTTACCCACAACATGCTATAGAAGGTTTTGACCTAAATGCAACTGATTATTTAGTAAAACCTATTCCGTTTCATCGATTTTTAAAGACTGTTGCTAGAGCTAAAGAAAAACATGCGTTAGAAAAAACGATATCTGGCCCTACATCTTCTATGGTTCAGCAAGAAGCGGTTCGTGAAATCGATTTTATTTTTGTAAAATCCGAATACGAAAATATTAAAATAAATATTCAAAATATCACATACATTGAAGCATTAAAAGATTATATTAAAATTTACCAAAAAGACGATTCCAAAGCTTTACTGACCTTATCTAATTTTAAAAGTATTTTAGAAAAGCTCTCCGGAAATTTTATGCGTGTGCATCGTTCTTATATTATAAATATAGATGCTATACAAGCTTTGCAAAAAACCAGATTTATTATAGGTGACAAGCGCATACCAATTGGGGAAACTTACAAAGAAGACGTCTTAAAACGGCTTAAAGTTTAATTGGACTTTATTATAAGTGTCAAAATCTAATAGCTGTATTAAAATTAATTATACTTACTTTTCTGAAACCATAAATCCTCCAAACTTAAATTTAAAGTCAGGGTATGAAAGTTTTCTTTAATTAAACCATTTTCAACTTGTCCTTTTTGTCCATAGGAATATCCTAAATTTATAAAGGAGTGTCTCCTTTGGTTACCAAAAGGGAATCCTAATCCAAAACTAATTGAAGAGTTAGTAATTCGGTCATCTTTAATAGCTAAATTACCATTATCCATTTTAAACCCAGCCCTATAATTTACCCGTCTCCAATAATTAGTGCTATTTTTTCGAGGAATAAATTCCGTTCCAAAACCAATAAAATCTTGGTCTACATAATCAGCTATTAAATCGCTTTGGTTAGTAGCATCCCAAAAATTTCTTTTATAGTCAAGATTAAAAAAGAGCTTATCACTTAATTTTGCATGTAGCCCAAAGCCTATTTCTAATGGTAATTTAAAAGCCTCCAAATCATTTTCTTCATCAAGAGGTACAACACCTCCAATAACGCTTCTTGTATGATCTCCATTTAATTTTATTGGAAGATTAATAAAACTACCAACAGATATTTTATTATTTATATCGTATTGTATACCTGCACCTAAACGAAATCCGTTATAAAAAAACGTTTCGTTTATATTTAGTGTGTTGCTTCCAATAAAATCGGTTTCGTCTTCCTTTATTTTTCCAAATAAGAAAGAGCCTCTTAATCCCAATCGAAAATTGTCTGTTAATGAATACCCATAATTTAATTGGATATCATTTAAACCACCAGAGCCTTTAATATTTGTTATAAAGGAATCGGTAGAACCATCTATGGGGCTTTCTATCCTAGTAACAATATAGCCAACATTAGTATATGGAATTAAGGTAATGCCCAAACCTGATTTTGCTGATAATGGAAATGCCAATGCCAAATTAGAAAAGTTTCCATTAAGACGAGACTCTTGATTACCATCTTCATATAAAGTTTCCTTCTGTAATTTAAGTCCTACATCATATAAAAAACTTCCTTTTGGGATACTCCCCAAAGATGCCGGATTTAAGTTATTTATTGAATATTTTGAAGGCATTGCAAGCCCAGTATTACTTAAAGCGTTGGTTTTTCCTGTATTTAAATCGTTAGACAGCCCTAACCCATAAAGGGAGTAAGGAGATGACGATAAACCATTGGATTGTGAAAATGTTATTTGACTCATACATAATAGACAAATGCTATAAAATATATGGTATGGTTTGTTATTCATAAGTGGCATAGGTTAATTCTAATTTTATTTGCAAGTCATCTGGAGCGCCATTACCATTAAAAATATATCTGTCTACAGAATTGTTGAAATTTTGCGGATAAATGGCTAAAAAATATTCTTCGTAAGTTTCGGATTGTTTAATGTCAATAAATGATTTTATATCTATGACGTACACATCGGTATCAAATTCTGGATTGTGATCTTCTATACTGCTCATTATAGGTGTAGTATCATCGTAATTTAAATTGGTAAGGACGTTAGATTTATTGTCAATGATATAAACCTGTATAGAATCTCTGGTATATAAGTTATCTGAATACATATGTTCTTTTAAAGAGAATTTTAACTTGGCATCTACTACTACACCTTGAAAAGAAATATCATTTAACGTTTTTAAATGTGGTATATCAAATCGAGTAACAATTCCTGTTCCTGCTTGAATAAAAAAACTATTATCGGTTTCTGTACTTGGAAGTAAGGTTTCTTGGTCGACTATATTTTCAAAATAAGTTCCCGTTTTATCACTACTGATCTGATTAAAGGTATTTGATAAATTAAAAGTAAAGTCTATTTTTTTTTCTTCAGATTCATCGTCATTATCATCAACCGTGTAGTATAGCCGAATGAAACTATTAGCAGAAAACCCTAAAACAGTAGTGTTAGTATCATTATTTGCGGCAATTAATACGCCTTTGTAGTCATCTAAAAAATCATCGCTATTATTTATGTCATTATCTTTTAATTTATTAAAAAGTGTCAAACCATAATCATCATTTATCTTAATATCTAAAGAATCACTTTTATTCGGGGTAGCATAAAAGTCCTTAATTCCAATTGGTACTATATCATAATTAAAGTTAGCTGTGTTGTAGTAGTTATAGTCTTCTTCATCTGGCTCTATATCATCCAAAACATTAAAGACTTTAAATTGTTGAATAGGTATGGTATCGTTATAAAAGTACCTATCAGGGATGAGTATTAATGCAATCGAATCGTAAACAGCATCGACTTCAATATCATAAACAGTATTCCTTAATTGCACAAAGCTTTTGCTCGAAATTTTTCCAAAAACGGGGTCGTTATATGCACCTATTAAAAGTCTGTTAGCGTCAGATACAACTAAAGAATCAAATTGAAATGTTGTCGCTTTAACAGTTAAGGTGTCTATAAAATACGCTTTAGTTGTGGTGCCAACAAAGTCTTCACCTATTTGAAATGTAAAGTCTTTATTTTCTTCTTTACTACAGGAAAGGCTACTAATAATAATTAAACCTATTATGATATATCTCATCTCTATTTTTTGGCGAAACTAATTGCTTGCTCTACCATTGAGAAAAAAAGTATACCAAAGCGGATGTTTGCCATCTAAAGACCAAATTTTCATCTACCAACCTGAAGATATCGTGTTCGTCATGAAATAATAGGAGCTAGTATATGCGAATTAGATAGTCGTCTATTACTTTTTTGCACATTTGAAGTAAAGCATATGTTTGCCGAAATAATAATGCAAAATGATTAGAAACATTTCTATTATAGTCTTCATAATGGTCGCTTTAAAAGGCTATGGTCAATTAGAAAGGGATGTATTTTCCTTTAATTATACCTTGGCACCTATCGGCAATGATGCTGTAGATTTTTATAAAACAGATTTTAAAATAAACATTTCTTTTAAGCTAAAAAAAGGAGTGCTCATAAATTCTGTTGGCTATGATTATTACCAATTGAGTTATACCAATGCACCTATGAATACTGAAGAATTAAACAGTTTTCATGGAGTGAATTATAGACTTACGTATTTGTATCCTCGTAATAATAAGTGGAATTTAAGTGCAGGAGCAGGCGTTTCTATATCCTCAAATTTAGCAAGTTCTATAACCCATGAAGATTTTTTATTTAATGGAGGAATCACTGCAATAAAAAAAGGGGGAACATATAAAAACCCTTCTCTATTTGTGTTTGGGTTAGGATATTCTACCCTAGCCGGAAAACCAAGTGTCTTGCCATTGATTAGCTACTCTAGAAAAGTAAATAATACCTTTTCGTATGGTATTGGTTTTCCAAACACCTATGCAACATACAATCTAACCGACAGGAGTTCTTTTAATGCTTCCTTATGGCAGAATGGCCATTATGCCAATTTAAGTAATCCTGTTGCTGTGACAATGATGGATGAAGCCAATAAGGCGTCTTACACAGCTATTTCTTTAGGATTGGATTACGCTTATCAAATGGATGATACTTAGGCAATCACTTTTAAAGCTGGGTATTCTTTTCATAACACCTATGAACTATTAGACCGTGATAATAACACGGTCTATGATTTTGATTTAGGACCTAAACTCTATTTCTCAACTGGAATAAAATTGAATCTAAAAAATAAAATTAAAACAAAAACAGATGATGATAAACAATAAAAAAATTATGGTTGGATTAGCATTTTTTACACTTGCTTTAGTAGGATGTTCAACCGACGACGATGATAATGGTGAAAGAGGAAACTGGAAAGAACGCTCGGTATTTAACGGCATCCCAAGAAGTAATGCTATAAGCTTTACTATAGGCAATAAAGGGTATATGGGAACTGGTTACGATGGCGATGACTATTTAAGCGATTTTTGGGAATACGATATTGATGGCGATTTTTGGGCTCAAAAAGCAAGTTTCCCTGGAACACCAAGAAGCTCTGCGTCTAGTTTTACATTAAATAGCAATGGCTATTTGGGAGTTGGTTATGATGGAGATAATGAATTGTCCGATTTTTGGGAATATAAAACAAGTTCAAATTCATGGAATCAAAAAGCAGATTTTGGTGCAGGCGTGCGTAGAGGTGCCGTTGGTTTTGGAATTAATAATACAGGCTATATAGGTACAGGCTATGATGGTGATAATGATAAAAAGGATTTTTGGAAATATAATCCTACTACTGATGAATGGCATGAACTTATTGGTTTTGGAGGCCATAAACGTAGAGATGCAACCACCTTTATCATAAATGACAAAGTGTATTTGGGTACTGGCGTTAGTAACGGGTTGTATGTAGATGATTTTTGGGAGTTTGATCCACAAACCGAAATTTGGACTAGAAAAAGAGATTTAACCTACGAAGATGATTACTATATAAGGCGGTCTAATGCTGTTGGTTTTTCTATTAATGGTTTGGGATATATTGCAGCAGGATATACTGGTGGTGCTATAGGTACAATTTGGGAATACATACCTGAAGCTGACACTTGGGAAGAAATTACAGCATTGGAAGCTACGGTGCGTCAAGATCCAGTAAGTTTTTCAAATGGTAATCGCGCGTTTGTACTTTTAGGAAGAACGGGGAGTTTATACCTAGATGATAATTATGAAATATTTCCTTTCGAAGAATATGATGATGAAGATTAGTTTTTAATTGGTTGAATTGCCCTAAATCTATTTTATGATAATGAAGATGAGTGAAAGATAAAATACTTTAGGGCTATTTTTAAAAAGATAAATAATGAAAAAGACAACAGGATTTATTATAACGATCGGTTTAATAGTAATAACCTTTTTGTTAGTAGCAAACAAAGACCAATCTATAGGTAGTAAAACATTTGGTGTTGATACTGGGTTTGGTTATGAGATTACTAATAAAAAGAAGGTTTTAATTAAACAAAATCATATTCCAGCAATTCAAGAATCCAAGCCCTTTTACTCTAAAGAAGATGCTGATAAAGTGGCTAATTTGGTTATTAGTAAGCTAAAAAATAAGAAATCACCTACGGTTTCATTAAAAGAACTAGCAATATTAAAAATACAAACCAATGCACTCAAATAAGGCTAATGTAATAAAATGTATTATTGTTAACACCAGCCCAACTGTTATTGACACCATCAAATCTTACTTAAACAGGATTGAATACATAGAATTAGTAGCTTCATTTAATAACCCAATAGATGCCATTTCATTTTTAAATAAAAAGAAAATTGATTTGGCTTTTTTAGATGAAAGATTATGTAGTTTTAATTGGATAAATATTTCAAAAAAAATCAACCACTTACCTCAAATTATTTTCACTTCAAATAATGCTAAATTTAGGCTTGAAGCTTTTAAATTAAATGCAACTTATTATTTAACCAAATCCATAGAATTTAGTGATTTTTTAAAAGGAATACATAAAGTTGAGAATAGATTTAAACGATTAAATCCTACCACTGCTAACATGGTTTCTGCTGGTACAATAGAAACAAAAAAAGAAGAGGACATTATTTTAATTAAAACAGAACACGAAAATTACACTCAATATTAGTGAGATAAAATATATACAAACGATAAAAGGTCTGACTAAAATTTTTATAAATAATAGAAGAGAACCAATAATTACAACTTTTAAATTAGATAGGGTTCTTATCGACCTTCCCGATTACTTTTGGCAAATACACAATTCGTTTTTATTAACACTTGTTTGATTATACCAAATTAAATTTATAATGTCGTATA
>NZ_PJBS01000118.1 GCF_002836055.1 Psychroflexus sp. MES1-P1E | reverse complement strand
TACTGCCATGTAGCTCAACACAGTTTTTTTGAATGAAGTTAAAAACAATAAGCATAACCTTGGTTACAGTAATTGTATTTGTAAAAAAACAGGTAAAAAAAGCCTGTGCTGAATTCGTTTCAGCAAACCGATTTATGGCGACATTATAGGTTTAATTTGGTAGAGTAGGTTTGGTAAGATTTAAGTATTACGAGAAAGAACACCTCTAGTTTTGCATCTTAGCGCAATCAAACCTAAAATCGGGCCTAAAGCTAAAATGACATAAATGCTATTTGAATCGGTTAACTTTATCATCATGGTCATCATTTGAATGCTAACTATGGTTATGGAATACCCTATACAATTTACAATGGTAAGTGCGGTGCCTTTCATCTCTGCAGGTGCATTTTGAGCAACAAGTGTTGATAAAAGCGGTGAATCTGCAATGACCACTATTCCCCAAAAAATAAGAAACCCAAGAAACAAGATTTCAAATTCACTAGTAAATACCCATGGAGAAATAAGGCAACATCCACAGGATAACAAAAGGGCCATAAAAGCTGTTTGTTTGGTCCCTAGAACTTGTGAGAGATAGCCGCCAAATATACAGCCCATCGCTCCTACTCCAATAATTAGAAATGATAGTAGAGGAATATTAAATATGACTTGTGGATGTTCTACGCTGTATTTTTTTAGCATAATGGGTATAAAGGCCCAGAAAGCATATAACTCCCACATATGTCCAAAATATCCGAAAGCCACAGACCGAAATTTTAGATTGCGAAATACACTAAAAAATGCTGATAAATCTGTTTGCTTACTTTTTTTTCTGAAAGGACCATCAGGCACCAGTATAAGCATTAACAAGCCCCCTAAAACCCCAAGAAGTGAAGTTGTTATCAGTACCGATTTCCAAGAATATACAAGAGTCATTTCGTTTAACAAATGAGGAAGTGCAGTTCCCAACACCAAGGCGCCAACTAAAAATCCCAGCGACTTGCCAAGTCCTTTTTCATAATAATCTGCGGCAATTTTCATCCCCACTGGATAGATACCCGCAAGAAAAAAGCCTGTAAAAAAACGAAGTGAAAGTAAGCTCAATAAATTGTTTGCCTCCCATATAACTCCCAGGTTGAAGAGCGATCCCAGCAAAGCACTCACTAAAAAAACTTTTGAAGGTGAAAAGCGATCTGCAATTGTCAAAATAGCGAAGATCAAAGTCCCGATGATAAATCCAAATTGTACAGCTGAAGTTAAGTGCCCCAAAACACTCACCTCAAGATCAAAATTTATAACAAGATCGCTTATAACACCATTTCCGGCAAACCAAAGCGAGGTGCAGCAAAACTGTGAGAAAACAATTACTGGAAGTATTAATTTAGAGTGTTTCACTTAGAATAATATTCAATTTTACTCAACGCCTTTGTAAAATAAATGGAGCGTTAAAACCTCTAATCTAACACATACTCACCAAACCTACTAGCTAAAAGACTCGTAGAATAACTAATCGTTGCAATCATGTTTTAAGACGACTATTTCCAACTGAAGTGAATTGATTTTGGACACTATAAATGCTTTATAAAGTCCTGAATTTCTGATAACCAAAGAGGATATAATAGACTGCAATAACTATATATCCAAAACATCCACCCCTTTACGACTGTTTATTGATGATAGAATACCGATAGCGTTCTGTTGCCTTTTCTAAGCTTTCTGAAAGCGATTTTAACCAGCCCATATGATTGGATATCAAATAGGCTTCCTGAAGAGCATGAAGCGTTTCAGTGTCTAATTCAGTATAACCTTGTCTGATGTTTTCATCTCGCTTTTTTGATAAGTGGTGGTAGTTGCCCAACAACGTCTCCTGTGCATCTTCTCCAGTTTCTTCAGAAACTTTTTTCTTTAATTGAGTAGGGTCCAAGCTATCACAAGCCATCTGTAGCGTGTTGGCAATTTTTTTGATAAGTAGATTAAACTCTACGGAAGCAGGAGTGGTTCTATGATTGATGATAAAATTGCCGATGGACGCAATGGCAGAAATCATAGTCTGGTTAAGGGTCACCATTTCATAAATTAATTGGAATTCATTTTGTTTCGATTTTGGATCTTGTGTCAACCGTTGGAAGGCTGCATTTAAATTACTAATCGCCAGAAAGGCCTCTTTCCTTGCCAGATTATAAGAGAGTTTGTTTGTTGAGGGATCTTGATATAATTCTTGTGTTGCTAGGAGGTATTTTTTATTCATTTCCAAAGCATTCAAGAGCACCTGTTTAAGATTGTTGGCTTCCCAACTAGGAAATATAGTGTAGTTTGCAACAACGGCGATAGCGGCTCCAATGAGGGTGTCGAGGACGCGATATTGAATTACCTCGAAGGCATCGGGATTAATTAAGGAATACACAAAGACAATACTAATGGTGATTAATGCAGCAGCAGACTTATAATTTTGCTGGATTAATGCAAATGCAAATATCAACGATACTAATGCTAATACCGAATAGACCACTACATTTTGAGTGATAAGCACAATACCCACAGCCACTCCAGCGCCTATGAGTGTTCCAATGATACGATCTTTTGAGCGCTCTTTGGTTAAGCCATAGCTGGGCCGCATTATAACAATGATGGTTAGCAAAATCCAATAAGTGTTTTGAATATCCAAAAGAAAACCTAACAGATAGGCCAGGACAATAGCAATGCTAAGGCGTAAGGAATGTCTAAACATGGTGGAGTCCAAACTCAAGTTTTGAACAAGGACATTCAGCCTGTATTCTTGGAGTGTTAAAAACTGACTCGAATCTTGTCT
Organism: Psychroflexus sp. MES1-P1E; assembly: GCF_002836055.1. Lineage (GTDB taxonomy): Bacteria > Bacteroidota > Bacteroidia > Flavobacteriales > Flavobacteriaceae > Psychroflexus. Next base: position 4,719 of record NZ_PJBS01000118.1, on the reverse strand, counting down.
TTTTAGGGAGACTTTAGAAGATTCTTGGACATTTGCCATCACCCGTCTGATAGCTTTGATCTCTTGAAGCAGCTGTTCTTGGTAATCGTATAGATTTTTCAAGACTAAAGCACCTTCGCGCGCTTGGGGTAATTTCACAGCATCGATATAATTTGAGATGGAATCCTCAGCATCTGAAAGCGCCTCTAATAAAAGTTTTTTATCTGGTAATTCATCATTTTGAATCAATAATTCTGACAAGCGTATGAGATGGTTACCCATGATTTTATTCAGAGTTTTAAAAGCTTTTAGAAATTCTTTACGCTCACCAAAAATTCCATCGATCGTTTTATAATCCAAATGTTTAGCTTCTATCAATTCGAAAATCTTGATTGAGGAAAGGAAAATCAAGAGTTGCTTTTCTTCATAACGCGAACGCCCAGAACGTTTACGTGCCGTAAGCAGTGTTTCTCGAAGTGTCTCGTGCTTGTCGTTGATTTGATGTTGAAGGATGAAGGTTTCTTTAAGGCGTCCATCACGCTTGCTTTTCTTGGTTAATAGTTTTGCTCTTAATTTTAGGTACTCCCCTATGAGATGAAGCGTATCTGACAAGAGTTGATTCTGATCTTTTTGGGGAAAAATCTTTTGAAAGATAAAAGATAGGATCAAATACCAAAGTCCACCCACTCCCATTAAGGCCACATGAACAAAAATTTCTTGTGCTGTTTCTTTTTGGGCGGCAAAGGCGATGACCATGGCTAGCAAGCCAGAAAAGGAAACTAAAGACGCTCTAAAACCATACACTGAAAGGAGTGACACTACAAACGAAATAACTGTAATGGCCACCAGCAAAAGAGGCAAGAAAGGTTTTAAAAATAGGATGATGCTAGTAATAAGCATTGTTAATCCAATACTTATCAAGACGGCATTAACTTTGCGTTTATTACTTCCAGGAATGTCTCCTGGTGCGTTTAAAAAAGCACCTACGGCAATAGATATTGCATATTCAAAATATCCTAAAAAGTACATGACAGCAAAAGGCACAGCTACCCCAACCCCAAGCCGAATACCCCGGTCAAAATTGGTGCTTTTTAAAAATAATTCTAGTTGTTTGAGTTTTTCTTTCAAGCAGTTTTTTTGTCTAACAGCAAAGTTAGGGTAATTGTAGGGGATGCATTGTCTAGTAAGTTTATTTTAGTAGGTGTTCAAACATGACTATAAAATTATTAGACATTAAATAGTGTATAAAACCTTTTCGGATACAGTTAATTTAAAGTTTTTAATTGTTGAATACGGGCTTCGGCCTATTTTTAATTTTTTCATATTTTTACACTTATGAATTATGACTTTGAAATGTCAACTTGATCTTATGGCTTTTGTTTTTTTTAGTGGTTTTCTCCGCAATTTTATTGAAAAAAGTTCTCGCACATGGAAAGGAGTTTAAGATAACAGGTTCTCATCTTGGTTTGCTTTTAAAAAAAACTTGTAAGTGATGAGCAAATGTAAAAAACCGACTTAGCTAAACACAAAAAATACTCTAACTCTTAGACAAAAAAAATGAATGAACGCACTTTAATTAAAAATGTAACTCTTGTAAATGAAGGGAAAATACTGGTTGCAGATGTACTCATTGCAGAGGGGTTTATACAGCAAATTGGAAAAATTGAGGTTAAACCAAAACACAGCGTAATAGACGGTACTGGCAAACACCTCTTCCCAGGAATTATAGACGGTCAAGTTCATTTTCGAGACCCAGGCCTAACCCATAAGGGCGACTTATACACCGAAAGTAAAGCCGCTATAGCAGGTGGAGTGACTTCTTTTATAGATATGCCAAATACAGTTCCAAATATCTTGACTGTTGAAAGCTTAAAAGAAAAATTTGACATTGCTTCCAAAAAATCTTTAGCTAACTACTCCTTTTTCCTTGGTGTAAATGGAGATAATATAGATGAGGTCATAAAAATGGATACGAGCCAATTTATTGGTGTTTCTGATGACGGCCTGTATTTTACCAAAAAAGGAAATCTACTGGCCGATAATCCTGAAATAATGGAAAAACTATTTGCCAACTGCAAATCCATTATCGCCATTCATTCTGAAAAAGAAGAAATTGTAGAAAAAAACGAACAGGCCTTCAAGGAAAAATATGGCGATGATATACCTGCAAAATTTCATCCTGTGATCAGGAGCACTGAAGGCTGCTATGAAGCTACCAAACGCGCCATAGATTTAGCAAAAAAATACAACGCCAGATTGCATATTTTGCATTTAACTACGGAAGCAGAAACTCACTTGTTTCGCAACGATATCCCACTGAAAGAGAAAAAAATAACAACCGAAGTTTCTGTACATCACCTCTGGTTTTCAGACGTAGACTATGAGCGATTAGGAATGCTTATTAAATGGAATCCAGCTATAAAAACAAAAAAAGACAAAGAAGGCTTATTAAAGGCACTACTTGATGATAGAATAGATCTTATAACCACAGACCACGCCCCGCACACGTTGGAAGAAAAACAACAACCCTACTTTCAATCTATGTCGGGTGCACCTATGGTTCAACATACGCTCAATTGTTTGTTGGAGTTTTATAAACAAGGCCTCATTTCATTAGAGAAAATTGTCGAAAAAATGTGCCATAATCCAGCTATTTTATACAGTATGACCAACAGGGGATTTATCCGAGAAGGCTATTACGCTGACTTAACCTTAGTAGATTTAAACAACACATGGACAGTGACCAAGGATAACCTGCTCTACAAATGCGGCTGGTCTCCGTTGGAAGGAACAGCATTTCAAACAAAAATTGAACAAACTTTTGTAAATGGAAATTTGATTTATGACCATGGCCTTTTTAAGGAAGATATATTTGGAATGCCCATAGATTTCACTACTAAAGAGCAGCAAAAATGATCCAAATTTCAAGTGACATTTCAAAAGCAATTGAACTCTTAAATAGAGAAGATGTCGTAGCAATACCTACCGAAACCGTCTATGGATTGGCAGGAAATATCTATAGCGAAAAAGCAATTCGAAAAATATTTCAGGTCAAACAAAGACCTTTATTTAATCCATTAATCGTTCATATAGCTTCTATCGACCAACTAGAAAAAGTAGCACGTGAATTTCCGATAAAGGCTCAAAAGCTTGCTGAAGCCTTTTGGCCTGGTTCTTTAACGCTCATTTTACCTAAAAAATCAAACATACCTTTGATAGTTACTGGGGGGAAAGATACCGTTGGCGTTAGAATTCCAAATCACCCCATTACTTTAAGTTTGTTAAAACAACTATCTTTTCCACTTGCAGCTCCAAGCGCAAATCCCTACAATAGGATTAGTCCAACAAGTTCTTATCACGTTAAAGGGTATTTTGAAAACACCCTACCTTTGGTGCTTGAGGGTGGTGAATGCAAAAATGGAATAGAATCTACCATTATTGGCTTCGAAAATAACGAAGCTATACTCTACAGGCTAGGAGCTATTTCTGTTGAAGACATTGAAAAAATAATCGGAAAAATTCAGATAAAAAACAAAAGCGAAACAACACCTAATGCCCCAGGAATGTTAGCAAAACACTATGCTCCCAAAACAAAGATGTACCTTTTGAACGATATTGATGAATTTATTGAAAATAACAAAAGCAAAAAAATTGGTGTCCTAAAATTCAAAGGAGAGTTGAATACCACGCGTTTTGAACATATAGAAATCCTATCGATATCTGGAGATTTAAAGGAAGCTGCTTCTAAGCTCTACAGTACGTTGCATAAACTAGATAGCTTAAATTTGGATATAATTGTAGCTGAAAGATTTCCCAATGTTGGTCTAGGTAAGTCTATTAATGATAGATTAGAAAGAGCGATAAAATAATTATTACTGACTTCATGGGTACTGCTTTATTTAAAAATAGACGTCTAGTCATAGCCACAAAACACGAAAAGGAAAGTGTAATTGCGCCTCTTTTAGAGGAGGCTTTAGGAGTGTCGTGCCATATAATAGAAGGTTTCGATACAGACAAGTGGGGAACTTTTTCTGGCGAGGTAGAAAGAAAACAAGACCCCATAGCTACTGCAAGACAAAAATGTTTAAAGGCAATGGAACTCAGCAATTGTGAGTTGGGTGTGGCTAGTGAAGGTTCCTTTGGTGCTCATCCTTCCTTATTCTTTACAAGTGCTGATGATGAGTTTTTGATTTTTATTGATAAGAAAAACAACTTGGAAATTATAGCCAGAGAATTGAGCTTGGAAACCAATTTTAATGGTCAGGAAATTAAAACAGAGACAGATCTATTGGACTTTGCAGAATTGGTAAAATTCCCATCGCATGGCCTTATTCTTAGGGAGTCAAAAACGAACACTACTCCTATAATAAAAGGGATAACAGATATAAGTCAATTGAAGAAGACCTTTAAAAAACTGATGAACACATTGGATTCTGTTTATGCAGAGACGGATATGAGAGCAATGTTCAACCCAAGCAGAATGGCTGTCATTGAAAAGGCAACCAAAAATTTGATTGCTAAAGTAAATTCCTGTTGCCCTCGATGTACTATTCCTGGTTTTGGAGTATCGGAAGTTAAGAAAGGATTAAAATGTAGCTGGTGTGGATTGCCTACCAACTCGACATTAAGTTTTATATATAGCTGCCAGAAATGCAATTTTACTAAAGAAAACATGTATCCTCATAAAAAAAGAACAGAAGACCCTATGTATTGCGATTACTGCAATCCATAAGAGAATAA
>NZ_PJBS01000117.1 GCF_002836055.1 Psychroflexus sp. MES1-P1E | reverse complement strand
ATGGTTCTAGAGAAACTAGGCAATCTCTTGAGGGTTTCTGAAGGATGAAACTTGTGTTTGCAGACATAATGGTATCTTCTAATGCAAAGTAACCAGTCACTTCAGTGCCTTTATTATCTATTTCATAGAGCCTAATACAACCTTTTTTGATAAAGTAGAAATGTTTGCATACTTGACCAATATTACACAACATTTCATTTCTCGATGTTTCTATAGGTGTAAAACATTGAGTTATTTCCTGTAGTTCTTTTTGACCTATTTTCCCGTGAGATCTTATATATTGTTCTAGTTCTTTATACACTCTTAATTTTTAAAGTTAGCAAATCCATATTGCGAAAGTAAGAAGAGTCATTTGTGCAAATATTGTTTTATGACAACCTTTTTAAATTTCTAATTTTTCTTATTAATTAAATTTAGGTTATTTTCTATTACTACACAATGACCTGATAAACGCAGTTCTTCCTTGAGAATAGAATTATAATAAATTTGAACAGTTATAATTTGAGAATAGGGTTCCCCAATAATTGCTTGTTTTTAGAAATTCAGAGATTTTAAATTTATAGATTATCGGTTATATTTTTACATTAATTCATCGCTACTTTATGATTGTTCTAAATGTTAGATTTATTCTTGGAGAAAATACTTTTTTTGTTGGCGGAAGTCTATGCAATCAATTTTTCTGTATTGTCCCTTTCATTAATAATAAGCTTCCATTTTCTAGAATTATATCTATATGCCTTTTGGTTTCCTTGTGCTTAAAAGAAAATTTACGTACGGCCCCTAATGTTAACGATGCAATAGTGCCATTGTCTAACAATGCTTTTTCTCTATCACTATGCCAAGCTATACCCTCTCCGCCTGTATGATATAAATTAAGCAAACAAGAGTTATATGTTGTTTCAGATAATTCCTCAATCTTTCGTTTGAGTTGTAATAATTTTGGTGTCCAAATATGTGCTTGTTTAGTTACTCCAGAATATTTATAGTCGTATTCTTCATCTCCAAACCAAGCCACTTTTCTTTTAGTGATGTAGTGTTTTCCAAAAACAACAGCCTGATCATTTTTCCAAGGGATTTCTTCAAATAAATTTTGAAAATAAAAATCACACTGTTTTCTACCTAAAACAAGTCCATGATAGATCGCCTCTCCATCAAAAGGAAGGATATTTTGTTTAGTATTTGGGTTGAATAAATCCATATGCAAATAGTATGTAAAACTGCGAAAAACCTATTTTATTCAACTAGTATGCTTTTATCCAGAATCGCATTTTCATATAGGTCTAGATCGCTATCATAATGTAAGCCAGAATTCAGTAGCCCCTTTACTGTCACAATTTGCTCTTTTTTAAAATCTAAATCTTTACTAGAAAACGTACAATGAACTCCAAAAGGAGAACTCTCATTACTTTTAAGTAAAACGGTAATATCATCCCTCATGTTTTTATCAATTTTGTAAATTACCCCTGTTATCAGTAAAACTTTCGAGCCTGAATTGCCTGTGAAATATTTTTCGTTAGCTTTTGCATAGTCTATGGTAAATTCTTTTGTCAATTCTGAAGTTGAAACCTGAAAATCAACTTTGGCGGTGGTAACATCGAAAGGCGCTTTATTAGATTTTATAAAAATGGTAATGCCGAAGAAAACTAGTACAACTAAGATAAAGATTGAAACACTTATGGTTACTCTTTTTAATAATTTCATAATTATTTTATATTGAATTAATGCTATTTATAAAAAGATTTTAGTTGTAATTGAAGAATCTTAGAGACGCTACCCTCTTTAGCCTTCATTCCCCATATATATCGATCCAAATCAAAGGTGAGCTCCAATTGTATAATTTCATTTTTCACAATAAGATTCCCATTCTGTGTAGTTTGTTTTGCTACCCCTTTTATGGTTAAATCTCCTGTAATCGTAATAGGGTATACACCGTTTTTTTTTTAGGAATTGCCTCAAAATTCTCTATACTACCCTTAAATTTTGATGTAGGAAATTTATTGGAATCCATTACATCTTCTTGATAAAAATGTTCTTGCATCATTGCACTTTTAAACTCAAAACTTTTAATTGGTACTGAATATATAATTGTACCCGTATCCATGTTCAGTCGACTTGTCACATTAAAATTCTCCGATTTTATTGCATCAAGCTCTGAATAGAATGAAATATAGGCATTGTTGGTTGTCTTCTCCTGTGCATTCACCATTACACATGTAAATAACAGTAAAAACAACGTTGTGCTAATCTTTTTTGCTCTTTTCATTTTTTTAAACTTTGATTTATTGTGTTAAAGTGACAAAGATGAGAAGTGTTATTTGAGTAAATATTGTCTTATGACAACCTTTTGTTATAAAGTAAAAATTTTCATAAACTTACCCAACGGAGCACAAAATCTAATTACGTTTTGTTTTCATCACAGTACTTTGTTGTAAAACGTTATTTAGTTTCTTCTAACTTCTTGGCCTCTTACTGGCTCTCCTAGTTCTACAAACGTATCATCTTCATAATAATCTAAAAATTGAGCAGGAAGCCCTAATCCTCCTAAATGACCTGATGTCCCTTCTAATTGATAGTGCAAGTGTGGCCTATCTGATGCACCGCTATTTCCTGCCTGTCCCACTTCTTGACCTTTAATTACAGTATCACCTTGGGCAACTATAATAGACCCTTTTTTTAAGTGTGCCAGTATTGAAGTTTCGCCGTTTAAATGGTCTATAATAATATAATTGCCACCTGGTTGGTCGTTATTAGTAGTGCCAACTTGATTATCATCAATAGTATTTACAACTTCTATTATTTTTCCATCAGAAGGCGTATTTAAGCGTTTGCCAAAACAATAATGGTTTTCATTTTGCCTCCAATCTCCTGTATAATTTTTCTTTCTTACGGTTCCATCAGGTAATATCGTATCCTGTACGATAAGAAAATCAATTGCATATCGTTCACCTGCACCGCGACTAGTAAAATGATGAGCACCTTCAAAATGCGTTTTTCCACCATTAACTACAAACCATTCGTCTTCAAAAGGCAATTCTAAATCTGTTACAGTTTGGTAATTTAGATAGATGTCTTCGTCTAGTTTTCCTTCATCACCCATCAAAGTATCTGTGCAAGATGTTATTACTAAAATGAATAAAATATAGGCTACTATTTTTAGATGTTTCATAGTTAAAATTTATAATTAATTCCTAAATTAATTTGATGTTGTAATTCTCTAAATGCATTAGATATCTGAAGCCTATCATAATTGAAGCTATAGTTTGCTTCTATATCTAAGTTTTTTGAAAGTGTATATTTATATTCGGTAGTCCATAAAACACTTTGGTATTTCCCTATTGAGTAAAAGTTTTCTTCGAAAGTCGAAGTTCTCCACATAACAAGGGGAATTGTTAGTTTAGATGATACTGATTGTTTTTCGTCTACTTGATAAAAAAATCGACCAGCTATGCCAAGTTTTTGTTGAAAATCATATTGTTTCCAATCGTAAAAAGAAGATACGTTTGTTTGGGTCTGTAAGCCTAAGTGTATTTTAAGCTTCTCATTTTTATAAACTTGTTTCAATGAAGAAAAATTTAGTACAATTTTTGAATATTGAGGATTAGGCTCTGGAATTATATTGGTTTCTAATTCAGAATTTAAATAATCTAATTGCACTTCAAAAAGCTTTTCTCTTTTAGTAATATGCGTATATTTTAATTGATAGTTTAATGCATTATAGTCATAGCGTGAAACAGGTGCAAATGTTAAATTTTTTAAATAGCCAATAGTGTAACCCGTTGAAAATTCAGTACTATTTTTTTTAGTTTGAGAAACTTCTTGAGCCAAGGCATTTGTAATTGACAATAGAAAAATTAAAGATAGAATGATTTTATTCATGAGGCCTACGGTAATAAATTTAAAAATAGATGTTTTTTTTAATTTTACTTTTTTTAAGCGTATTATTCTATTCCAAAGATTTCTTTTAATAGACCTGCACCTTCACCTATTGCATCATCATGACCTGCACCTTCAACCAGGATTACATTCGAACCTTTATCATTTAAAAATTGAACTTCTTGAGCAGAAAGTGGTCCAGCAACCTGATCTCTATCACCATATACATAGGTTACTTTTGAAAGGCTTGAAACGCTGTTGAGTTTATCAATATAGCGGTTAAATGCTAAACCTGCTGTTAATCTTGCCATGTTTCTTTCTTCTATGGTATCAAATTCAGGATTATTATCTAATTCAATGGTATAATTGCCATCATTGTCATATACGTGATATGGAAATTTCCCTTCACTAAGAGCTTGCCAAGCAACTTCATCCACATTTAAGCGATTACCCAGTATAAGATAGCCATCAGCAATATCAACTCCATATGTAGCTATTAATTCTTGGACTATTAAACAACCATAAGAAACCCCAAGCACGTAGACTGTTTTTCCTTGTTGATTGTTGAAGAAATCAACAACACGTTTTATATTAGCCACACTCTGCAAATTATACTCTTTAGCTTGTTCAAAAGTGATATCAGAATCTGTAAATAGCATCGGGTCCTTTGTTTGTACCTGATGCACCATGACATACAATGCTGATTGAATTCCTAGTTCAGTTACTATTTGATTTGAAGTTTCATCGTCATCAAGTTCAAGTCCAGGACCTCCCTGAGCGTGAATTACTACAATATCCCCTTCTAAATTTCCATAAAATTTAGCAATATCTGAAATTTGATCAAATGTGCTCGAAGGTTGAGTAGCGTCATCATCATTATTACAAGACAAAAAGAGGGAGAATAAAATAGTGCAAATAATTAAATTTAATAAGTTTATATTTTTCATGTTATTTTGTTTTGTTACAAAAAAAAAGAAAAAGAAACTTAAAAAAATAATAATTTGACAACCGTCGGGTAGTTAGTGATGAACGCAGAAAATTAACATAGCATTAATAAATTATATGTTTCTTTGTGAACATGTATAAATTAAATACAACTAAAATAACTTTACTTGCTGGCCATATTCTGTTTTGGCTATTTAACTATTGTTTAATTGCATTTGCTACTAATCTTAATTGGAATGGGTTTACTCAAGATTCAGGTAGTTTTCAATATGCATACCTCTATGGCCTTTTTTTTAATGCCCTTTTGTTTTACACACAAATTTTTTGGTTGTTTCCAAAAATGTATATTCAAGATAAAAAAAGGATCTTTTATGTAGTTTCATTTTTTATGATCTTTTTAATTTCTATAGTTGAGACCTATTTTGATTTCTTGCTTCTTAACTTTTATGGCATACATAATGAACAAATAGGCAGCAGTTTTTATAGTAATTCACTAATTCATATAGTATACAGTGTTGCGGGTTTTTACTACATTCTTAGATTTGAATACAAAAAATCAGAAAAATTAAACCAAGCTTTAGTAGAAGAAAACTATAAAACCGAATTACAATATTTAAAGGCACAATTAAACCCTCATTTTTTATTTAATGGCATTAATAGTGTTTATCATTTAATTGGTAAAAATGATGTTTTAGCTAAAGAAACATTACTTCAATTTTCAGGACTATTGCGTTATCAGTTATATGAAAGTAACACCCATATATTATTATATAAAGAACTAGATTACGTATTAAAATATATCAAAATTGAAGAGACTCGTAGAGGCTCAGATATTCGGTTAAATTATGATATCCAAACACAGAGTTCCAAATTAAAAATAGCACCTTTATTGTTGATTCCTTTCATTGAAAATGCCTTTAAACATTGTAGTAATCATCTCGATAGCAATGCTAATACCATTAAAATAAAAATTGAAGAAGCAGAAAGAAAGCTTCACCTCAATGTTGTAAATAGTTTTGATGAATCAACATACGAGAATAGAGTCGGTGGTATTGGATTAGCCAATGTTGAAAAACGATTATCATTATTATATACCGATAAACACCAATTGGACATTAAAAAAAACAAAGGAAACCATATAGTAAACCTATATATTAGTTTATAAGATCAATATGAATCAAATCAATTGTCTAATTATCGATGATGAACCTATAGCTCGAGAAGGCATTGCAGACTATTGCAAAGAAATTTCGTTTTTAAATGTTATAGCTTTATGCAAAAATGTTGTGCAGGCAAACTATTATCTTGAGCAGAATCAAATCGATTTAATTTTTTTAGATATTAATATGCCAATACTATCAGGAATGGATTGGTTAAAAAATTTAAAAAACTCCCCCTCAGTTATTATGACTACTGCATATGAAGAGTATGCACTGGAAAGTTTCACATATAACGTTTTAGATTATTTAGTAAAGCCTATTTCCATAGAACGGTTTTTACTGGCAGTTAATAAAGTTAATAGCTATTACAGTTATAAAACCAAAACCAAAGTCCTGTTTTTGAAAAGTAAAAAACAGCTTAAAAAGGTAAACTTAAACGATATTCTATTTGTAGAAGGGATGCAAAATTATATCAAAATAGTAACACCAGAAGAAGCTATTATTACACATATGTCTTTAAAGAGTTTTAAGGACCAACTACCAGAAGATAGTTTTATTCAAACACATAAATCATATATAGTAGCTAAACATAAAGTAGATAAAATTAAAGAAAATCAAATTATTATTGCTGATTATGAAATTCCTATCAGCATTCGTTTAAAGAAAACCGTTTTAAATAGTTTTTAAATCATTGAAGGTTCATTCGATAGAGTTCTCAAATGTTTTAAAACGTATTCGTGTATGAGTAGTAGCGAATTAAAGAATACTACTTTTCAGAAAGTAATTTACAAAATAAAAAGTAATAGCGATTTGAATTAAAAACTCAAATCACTACTACTTATAGACGTTGTTACCCAATGTTAACTTTTTTTTAAACTCCCCCAATTTGTAATTGCTAGATTCTCCAATTGTAATTCATTATTAAGCCATGGAATCATTGTATTAAAAGGTTTCCCTTCCCAAAAGTCATTGTAAAATAAATAGAGTTTACCATCATCTATTCTAAATGTTTTAGGATCTACATGAACTTTTTTATCCATCTTTGCAACTGCAAAAGCACAATAACCATCGAATTGAGGTAAGTAATTGTCTGGATTTTCTATAAAAGTTTTCTTGTTTTCAGTATTAATAAAATAATATGTTGCTCCATTATGTATTACGGAATAATCTTTATTTCCTCTTTCGGCTGTATTTGAGGTGAAATAGTTTACTAAGTCATAGCCAGAATTTGCTGCACCATCTTTGTTTACATTTACATTTTGAGCAAATAAAGTAGTCATTCCTAAAAATAACATGCACATTACCATTACTTTTTTAATAATCTTCATTGTTTTTTTGTTTTAAAGTTAATAATGGTACAAACATACCATTGATATTTGTTTGATTGATTGATGACAATAAATCCATTATATTTGCTTAATCGTACAAAAAATGGATATATTAAGTGATATTCTTAAAAAAGTAAAACCCTCAAGTGCAGTTTATTTCGAATCTGATTTCTCTTCACCTTGGGGAATGACTATTCCAAAGAGTTCCTTTTCACAATTTCATATTGTAACAAAAGGACAATGTATTATGAAAACTGAGATTAAAACTATACAGCTATTTGAAGTGGATATTATTGTTTTTCCATTTGGAACAAACCATTCTTTATTAGGCTTGGAATCGAGTAAATGCAAAAGTGGTCAAGAAGTTGTTG
>NZ_PJBS01000116.1 GCF_002836055.1 Psychroflexus sp. MES1-P1E | reverse complement strand
TTTTAAAAACTCTTTACAAAATGCAGCTATTATAAAAAATTATTTGGGTTGCACAATTTTTACTATCTCCTTTGAAATTTCTAATAAGGGATAGCATAAGCGACTTGAATAATTTAAAAGATAGGTGATAGCTTGGGAAAATTCTTTAGAAAAGTTACTTCCGAACTATGATGAATTTTATTATTTGAAATTTCTAATACTCCGGGATAGTGGTATTTGATGTTAAACAGACTAAAATCATTGAGAATTCCCAAGTTTTTGTCAAAAAGGAGCTAATTCGATGTCACTAAATTTTATGATTTATTTTTCGGCTTGCAAACCCTCAAAAAATGAAAACCTGGATAGTTCCTCTTTCTACGTAAAATAAAAACCTCAACGGAAGTTGACTGACATCGCCTTTTTAGGCGAGGCATGCTTTTCAAGTCTTGCTCAAGATTTTCTACCTTAGGGATTATTGGAGATGGTTCTTCTTTCTTCGTAAAGGGAAACTCATCATTTAGAAATAAAGTGAAGCAACCGTTTGTAGTGGTCATTTATTGCGACATTATAGGTTTAAATTGGTATAGTAACTCATTGATGGAATCAGGTTGTATCATCAATTTCAATACCTATAGTGGTGGACTTCCACCACTATTGAATTCTTCAACTGTTTTTCTTTAATCCTATAATTTCATCGGTTACATTTAAATTTTAAAACTGAAAAAAAGGCGAGCTCTAGCTGAATAGTTCAAGACTTATTAACTCTAACACTATTAAAGTTTAACATTATTTTTATTAAGATTTAATCTAAATAAATTTGCGCAAGTCAGTTTTACATTTATATTTGCGCTTTTATTAGTCGACTATTTAAATTCACTCTAAATAACTTAAAATGAAAAAATTATTTTTATATCCCTTAGCTCTAACTTCTTTTTTATTCTTCTCTTGTGATGATGATGATAATAGTCCTGAGACTCAAAATGAAATCACAACACCAACGGAATATGTTTTTGAACGTGACGGAGTGTCTACTGTAAGTTTTAGTGGTCAAACCACCAGAATCCAAATGGCTGAAGAAATGATTCCTGCCTTTTTTGAACCGTCCACTAGTACAGTCGAATCTTTAAATGCTATGTACACCCACGAAGAAGGCGCTAATAATTTTTCTAATAACACGCTGAACAGTTCAGGTAAAAATATAAAAAGTAAAGTAGCCACTTCTATCGATTTCTTTGCTTCCAACACTGTAAAATCTGCTAAAATACAACAAGATTTTGAAACATTCATAGCAGGCCAAGTAAATGAAGTTTTCCCTGCGTGGAATTCTGTAGCAGAACCCGGCGTACCTGGTCAGATTGCTGAAGGTACCACCCCTCGATACATCAATGCCAAAGGACTAGAATACGATCAAGCTTTTGTAAAAGGATTGTTAGGTGCTTTGATGACAGACCAAATGTTAAACAATTATTTTAGCACAGCTGTTTTAGATGCTGGACAAAATATTGAAAATAATACAAATGAAGTCACAGAGGAAGGAAAGGCTTATACAACCATGGAACACAAGTGGGATGAAGCTTACGGTTATATTTTCGGAAATGCTCCTGACGCGGCAAATCCATTGTTTAGCCTTGGTGAAGATGACAACTATTTGAATAAATATTTGGGACGTCAAGCAGGAGATCCAGATTTTGAAGAGGCTCCTCAACGAGTATTTGATGCTTTTGCCTTAGGTCGTGCGGCTATTGTAGCGAAGGATTATGAACTAAGAGACGGGCAAATAGAAATAATCCGTAAAGAAATTTCAGAAATGATAGGCATTAGAGCAGTGTACTACTTACAAATAGCAAAAATTGGATTTAACAATGGCGATATAGGGGCAGCACTTCACGATCTATCTGAAGGTTATGGATTTGTTTACAGCTTGCGTTTTACAAGAAATCCAGACACAAACGCGCCTAATTTTTCAAGCGAAGAAGTTGATGGGTATTTAACAGAAATGCTTGAAAGTTCTGATCATGGCTTGTGGGATATCTCTTTTGAAACCCTAGACGAGCTTTCTAATACAATAGCTGCAAGGTTCGATTTCACTGTAGAGGAAGCAAATAACTAATTCGCCTACCAAAAAAAATGAAAATGAAAAAATATATTATAGTAACCCTAATAACTTTAGGTGCTTTAGTAACCTACTCCTGTTCTGACGATGATACTGTAAATCCAGAGGAGGGAACAAACCTTAACTTTGATCGTGGCGTAATGTTAATTAATTGGGCGGATAACATCATTATCCCTTCTTTTACTGATTTTGAAACTAAAACAAGTGCTCTTGAAGTCGCAACGCAAACCTTTGTAGATAATCCAACTACTGTTAATTTAGAATCCTTACAATCCAGTTGGTTTAATGCTTATATAAGTTTTCAAGAGGTGTCGATTTTTGAAATAGGCAAAGCTGAGGAAATTAGTTATAGAGATAGGCTAAATGCCTATCCTACCAGTGTCTCAAAAATAGACGATTACATAGAAAATGGAAATATCAATTTTGCTCTCCCATCTTCTTTTGATGCACAAGGATTCCCCGCTTTAGATTACCTCTTGTACGGTTTAGGTGAGACCAATGAAGAAACCTTAGGTTTTTACACAACTCATACCAATGCTGACTCTTATAAAACTCTAATAAGTCATGTTTCACAAACGATTCACTCGCTAACAGAAGAAGTGGTTACAAGTTGGACTGGTCCATTTAGAGATTCCTTTGTTACAAATACAGCTTCTTCAGTCAACGGGTCTGTAGATAAATTGACCAATGATTTTATTTACTATTACGAAAAGTCTCTTCGCGCAGGAAAGGTAGGAATCCCAGCAGGTATTTTTTCTAACGATCCTTTACCACAAAATGTGGAAGCCCTATATAAAGGTGATGTCTCCAAAGAGCTGTTGTTGGCTTCTATTGAAACAACACAAGACTTTTTTAATGGAGAGCATTTCGATGGCACTACCGCAGGAGTTGGTTTTAAAGATTATTTAAATTTTTTAAACTCCATTAAAGGAGGAGATGATTTAAGTGTTTTGATCAATCAACAATTTAATATAGCTGAGGAGAAGGCGAAAACCTTAAATGACAATTTTACTATCCAAATTGAAAATGATAACAATAAAATGTTAGAAACCTATAATGAATTGCAACGTAATGTCGTTTTCATCAAAGTAGATATGTTACAAGCATTAAGCATTGATGTGGACTATGTAGACGCTGACGGCGACTAATGAACAATAAGTTCACAACATATTTTAAGCAGCAAGTAGAGGCCGCCCCTTTGGCGGTCTTTCGCGTTTTCTTTGGAGTGATGATGCTCTTTAGTGTCATACGCTTTTGGTCCTATGGATGGATTGATAAGTTATACCTTCAGCCTTCCTTTTCTTTTAGTTATTATGGTTTTGAGTGGATACAACCCTTGGGAATCTATACCTATGGACTATTCGCCATCTGTGGTATATCAGCTTTATGTGTAGCCTTAGGCTTTAAATATAGAATAGCTGTTATCCTTTTCTTCTTGAGTTTTACGTACATAGAACTGATGGATAAAACCACTTACCTCAATCATTATTACTTTGTGAGTTGTGTGAGTTTTATGATGATTTTTCTTCCAGCTCATCGTTATTTTTCTATTGATGCTTATCGCAATACTTCACTAGCTTCATTTACTGTTCCTCAATGGACTATAGATAGTCTAAAGGTAATGCTGACGGTTGTTTATTTTTTTGCGGGCCTAGCAAAACTCAATAGCGATTGGTTAGTGGAAGCTATGCCTCTCAAAATATGGTTGCCTTCAAAATATGATATTCCACTCTTAGGGGATTTAATGCAACAGGAATGGGTGCATTACGCATTTAGTTATGGAGGTGCAGGCTATGATTTACTCATCCCTTTTTTGTTATTCTATAAACGCACCCGCTGGTTTGCTTTTGCTGTAGTGGTTGTCTTCCATGTGTTAACCAGAGTGCTGTTTCCTATCGGTATTTTCCCTTACGTCATGATTGTGAGCGCGCTTATCTTTTTTGATGCGTCCGTACATCATAAAATACTTGCTTTTATAAGTAGGGTGTTTAAAATTTCAAAAGAAAAAATAGATGGGTTGGCTTTTTGTTCAACAAAACAATCAATTTCAAGAATCGCCCCTATCACTATAGCTGTTTTTTTATGCATCCAAACTCTTATACCATTACGCTATCTTGCCTATCCTGGTGAGTTATTTTGGACTGAAGAAGGCTATCGGTTTTCATGGCGAGTCATGTTGATGGAAAAAGCAGGTTATGCACAATTTACGGTAAAAGACACCCAATCTGGAAAACAATTTGCCATAGACAATAGGGACTTTTTAACCCCTTTCCAAGAAAAACAAATGAGTACGCAACCCGATTTTATTTTAGAATACGCTCATTTTTTAGGAACTCATTTTGGAGCACAAGGCCATCAAAACATAGCGGTATTTGTAGAAAGTTATGTCGCGCTGAATGGTAGATTGAGTCAACCCTATATTGATCCCAAGATAGATTTAATGCAAGTAAAAGATAGTTTTGCACCAAAAGATTGGCTTTTGCCATTTAATGATAAAATAGAAGGACTATAGTCGAGTCTTTACAGCATTTCTAAAAATGAGGCCATCTAGCTGCAAGGATCAAAAACATCACAATAAAACCTTATGCAATTGAGAATATTAATCAGTATTTTTTTATTAGTTCTAAATTTTCACGCTTTCGCTCAATACTCCATCTCAGGCACCATAGATTCAGCCATAGACCAATTACCTATTGCCAATGCCGAGGTATATAATATAACTTTATCTACTTCAGTAAAGACAAATGAAGACGGCGAATATATTTTTCAAAATCTTCCTGCGGGTACCTATACTATTGCGGCATTTGCTTTTGCCTTTGATGTCTTTGAAATATCAAAAGAAATTGACACGAATACAAGACTTAATTTTGAATTACAACCTTTGGGCGAGTCTTTAAGCGAAGTCGTTATTACAAAGCGAAAAGAAAAGATTTTTGCTTTAAGGCAATTAAGAGATGTGGAAGGTACTGCCATTTATGCGGGTAAAAAAAGTGAAGTCGTAGTGATAGATAACCTTACCGTAAATCTTGCTAGCGGAAACGCACGCCAAATTTATGCACAGGTAATGGGGCTTAATATTTATGAAAATAATGATGCAGGACTACAACTAAATATTGGCGCACGTGGTTTAAACCCTAATAGGACAGCTAATTTTAATACCCGTCAAAACGGCTATGATATCAGTGCAGATGTGCTAGGCTATCCAGAGAGTTATTATACACCCCCTGCTGAGGCCCTTGAAGAAATCCAAATAGTGAGAGGTGCAGCTTCGTTACAATACGGTACGCAGTTTGGCGGGCTTATTAATTTTAAATTAAAAAAACCCAATCCCAACAAAAAAATTGAATGGATTTCTAGGCAGTCTGTGGGGAGTTATGATTTGTTTACAAGCTTTAATAGCGTGAGTGGCACAGTGGGTAAATTTAGCTACTATGCCTTCGGCAATTATAAAAATGGAAATGACTTCAGACCTAATTCTCAATTTGAATCTTTTACAGGTTTTGCACACCTAGGATATCAATTTTCAGAAAAAACCAAAGCGGTATTTGAGTTTTCCTCTTTAAATTATTTGGCTCAACAACCCGGTGGTTTAACCGATAAACAATTTGAAGAAGACCCAACTTTTAGTAACAGAACGCGTAACTGGTTCAAAGTAGATTGGAAATTATATGCGCTAAAACTCACCCATGATTTTTCAACAAAAACAAAAGCTAGCCTAAATATTTTTGCCTTAGACGCTTCTAGGGAATCGGTTGGTTTTAGAGTAAACAGAGTATCGCAAGCAGACGACCTAGACGCCCCTAGAGAGCTCATTGTAGGTGCTTTTAAAAACTGGGGAGCTGAGGGTAGATTTTTAACAGAATATAGTTTGTTTGATATGCAAACAACAGCACTTCTGGGAGCAAAATTTTATCAGTCTAATAACGTATCTCAACAAGGCCCTGGAACAACTAATAGTGATGCCGACTTTAACTTTGCCTTAGATGAATTCCCAGATTATGAACGTCAAAATCAATACACATTTCCCAATACCAATGTCGCCTTGTTTGGAGAGCAAATTTTCAATATTGCAGAAGGATTTAAAGTAACTCCAGGAGCCCGTTTCGAATATATTAACACAAACGCGGAGGGGTTTTATAAAAACATCAATCTGGATAACGCAGGCAACCCCATTCGAAATGAAACCATTGAGGAAAACAGGAGTTTTGAGCGTAATTTTTTATTGCTTGGGCTAGGCATTAGCTATGATGCCTCAAAAAGTATGGAGTTTTACGGAAATGTGAGTCAAAATTATCGTTCAGTAACTTTTGATGATATTAGAGTTGACAATCCATCCCTAGTCATAGATGAAAACATTAGAGATGAAAATGGATACACCTTTGACATAGGTGCAAGAGGAACTTTTAGACGCTTAGTGCGGTTTGATATTGGCGCTTTTTTATTGAGCTATAATGATCGTTTAGGGGTAGTCAACACACGAGGGGAGTTTGGCGGTGTAGTACCCTTTAGAAGTAATATAGGAGATGCAGTAAGTTATGGAATAGAGTCTTTTGTGGATTGGAACATCAACGAAACTTTTTTCAAAAAAGAAGATTATAAGCTTAATGTGTTTTCTAATTTGTCGATAACTGAAAGTGAATATATAAGGTCAGAATTTAATAACGTCAAGGGGAAAAAAGTAGAGTTTATCCCTCTTGTGAATTTCAAAACAGGGATGGGCTTTGGGTATAAAAACTTTTTAGGACGTATTCAATATACCTACTTAAGTTCTCAGTTTACAGATGCTTCAAATGCCGAAAGAGATTTTGATGGCGCTAGTGGTATTGTAGGTGAAATCCCTTCTTATGGAATTCTAGATGCTTCTTTTCAGTATACGTACAAGCAATTTACACTAGAGACCGGTGTTAATAATGTCCTGAATAATAGTTATTTTACAAGACGCGCGACAGGCTATCCAGGGCCAGGCATTATACCCAGCCAGCCAAGAACCTTTTATGCGTTGCTAGAATTTAGATTGTAATTCTGAGCACATCATAAGCCTTCACCTCTTATAAATAGAGATCGCTTTTATGCTATTTGTTTAAATCAATTTAAAACGTGGAGTTATACCGGCGTCCCGATTCTAAATCAAGAATATCTCGCTTATTTTAAGGAGGAAGTTGGAATAGACGGACTAGAAGGTTCCTATATCGTAAAGGATAAAATGAACAAATGCTGGAAAGGTAAAATGAGTAACCTAAAACGTTACAATTTATTATTTATGTGCAGTTTTAAGGCTTGTAAACCTGCAAGCAGGTACTGTTGCTACTCCAACACCAAGCCATAAACCTAGATTGTCGGTGGCAACTCCAATTGCAGTTCCAATTCCAATGGCTATTCCCACAGCTAATTTATTTCCTTTTTTCATATAGTTTTTTAATTAATTATCATTTTGATATGATTGGTTAAAAAAAATTCCATGTTTATCCCCATTAATTTTATTGCATATTGCTTTGAAGTGTTTCATTTTCCAACAATTGTCGCTAACGTTTAGTCCATAAAAAGTAGCAGATTTTAAGGTACTGACCTTTCAGTTTAAAACTAACTTTAGATCTATAAATTTCACTTTCATTTCAGCGCTTAGACCGCTATTTTTTATATATCGAGTTATATGATGCCTTTTATAACAATTTAAACCTATAATGTC